>NZ_JASBOF010000008.1:0-96514 GCF_039907195.1 Corynebacterium sp. c3Ub_189
GTGAGGGTCAACCGGGGCACTTTTGTATCTCGCCAAAATTCCCCACTTTGCCCCACGGATGAGGCGCTGGGTGGGCAATCGTGGGGTAGTTGCCCCATGGGCTTAGGTAAAAGTCCTCGATAACACAGCATATGGGGTCGGTGGGTGGAGTGGGGCGCATTATATTGGTGTTACGGGTGGGGTGAGTGGGGTGATTGTAGTGAGCTGTCAAGGCCTTTCGCGGGATTTCTTCCCACTGGAAAAACCATTATCTAGCTGCACGTAATCGAGAGCTATCTGAGGGACACGCCGCTTTAAGTGGGTTAGGTGGGGGAAAGTGGGGTAGAGTGGGGCGCAGCGGAGGAAAGAGGGGCTTAAGGGCCTCGATTCTGAAGTAAGAGAATCCGGAGTTTTCGAGTAAGGAAGGTGGACGCCGGGATGTTTCTCGGAACCTACACTCCGAAGCTCGATGACAAGGGACGTCTTACGCTTCCGGCAAAGTTTCGCGATGAACTCGCGGGTGGCCTCATGGTCACCAAGGGGCAGGACCACTCGCTGGCCGTGTACCCGCGGGAGGAATTTGCGGCACGCGCGCGGAAGGCTGCGGCAGTTTCTCGAACCAACCCAGAAGCACGTGCTTTCATCCGTAACTTGGCAGCAAGTGCGGACGAACAGCGGCCGGACGGGCATGGGCGCATTACGTTGTCCGCGGGGCATCGGGAATATGCGAACTTGTCTAAGGAGTGCGTTGTGGTTGGCTCTGTGGACTTTCTCGAAATTTGGGACGCAGCCGCGTGGGCTGAGTACCAGTCGCAAACTGAAGATGCTTATTCGGCAGCAGATGCCGATGACGTACTGGCGGGCTTGCTCTAAGCCTGCACAAGAGTGCGTGTAAGGACTCTGTCCGAGGCGGATGATTCTGGTGTACTTCCCCGATATCAGAAACCTGCCTCGGACAGGGCCCTATACGCACTCGCATGCTTTCCACCACTGGAAGTCAGGGAATTTGAGAAAGGGGGTTGCGGGGAGACATGGCTACTAAAGACCTTAATTATGACGTGGCGGATAACCACGGCCACGTGCCAGTCATGCGCGAGCGCATGGCCGATCTCCTGCGCCCCCAGGTAGAGGCGGCGGGGGATAAGGCCGTGCTTGTCGACGCCACCTTGGGCGCCGGCGGTCACACTCGCTACTTCCTGGAATCTTTCCCCAAAGCTCGAGTCATTGGCGTTGACCGCGATAAGCAGGCGCTGCGCAATGCCACCGAACGTCTTGCGCCCTACGGCGATCGCTTCGTTGGTGTTAATGCACGATTCGATGAGCTGGGCAGCGCCATCGCGGAAGGGGAGGGCGATATCTTTGATTCGGCCCGCACCGTAGGCATTGCCGGCGCTCTTTTTGACCTTGGTGTTTCCTCCATGCAGCTAGACCAGGCTGACCGCGGATTCGCTTATAAGGCGGATGCACCGCTGGATATGCGCATGGACCCTTCGCAAGGGATTACTGCGGCAGATGTACTCAATACCTATTCGCACGGCGATTTGGCTCGCGTCCTCAAAACCTACGGTGATGAGCGTTTCGCGGGAAAAATTGCCTCCGCCGTGTTGAAAGAGCGCGACAAGGAGCCTTTCGAGAACTCCGCGCGGCTCGTTGAGCTGCTATATGATGTCATTCCCGCTGCGACCCGCCGTACCGGAGGGCACCCCGCCAAGCGCACCTTTCAGGCGCTGCGGGTTGAGGTCAATCGCGAGTTGGAGGCTATCGAAAATGTCCTGCCGGTCATAACCCAGGCGCTTTCAGAAGGTGGCCGTGCCGTATTCATGAGCTACCAATCTTTGGAAGACCGCATCGTTAAAGCAGCCTTCAAAGAACTGACCACTTCCAAGACGCCGGCTGGGTTGCCGATGGATCTTCCGGGCACCGCGCCGAAGTTCAAGATCGTTACGCGCGGGGCGGAAAAGGCCTCTGAAGAGGAAATTGTGGAAAATTCGCGAGCTGCGTCGGTGCGTGTTCGTGCCATCGAAAGACTCGAGGGAATGCCAGAATTTCTACCGCCGGGAGGCAGGCAATGAGCACCATCCCACGCCGCAACCACCTAAAGACTGACAGCCGCGACAGAGAGGCCACTCGCACCATGGGCGCCAGCCGAGACTTCACCACCGGAATCGATACCGGAGCCCCGACGGCGCTGCGCGAGCGTCCCAGCACTAAGCGTGCTCCGAGCCGCACTCGCGTGCCGCACCGCAGCACGAAGCGCCTAGGTTCGAAGCAAGTAGTGAGCTTCCGCGGACGCCAGCTGCAGCCGCAAACGAAGAAGAACGGGCTCCTTACCCGGTTGGGCGTCATTTCCCTCACCCTGCTTATCGTCGGTGTGGCCTTGGCCATGTGGCTGTCTGGTCTGTCTACCAAGCAAACCTTTGCCATCCAGCAGCTCACCGTGCAGGATTCCCAACTGGATAACCAGATTGAGACCCTCAACCGCGATGCGGAAAATCTCAGCTCTTCTGCTGATATTGCGCGCCGCGCGGATGAAATGGGAATGGCTATTCCTAAGCAGCCGGGTATTGCGGAAGTTGGCGGCGATGGAAAGATCGTCGACAAGCGCGAAGGCACCCCGGATACCGAAAAGCTCATTGATGTCAACGGTGAACCAATCCGCCCGGGCCAGGCTTCCAGCGACCCAAAGGATACGGAGGGGATGTCGGATTCCCTCAATGCCGTGCCACAGGGACAGCAGCGCACCAGCAATGGTGGCGATGCCGACCGTAATTCCGATCGTGAGGCCGGCGAAGCTGATGCCGCCCAGAACAATGCGCGACCCAACCTTCCGGCCCGTGCGCCGTATGCCAGCCGCGCCGAGTAGCTAGGGAAGAATAATCGGTGAAAAAGATGATGCTCGCGCGTGGTGGCGCGGGCATTCTCACTTTTGTAGGGCACAATCAATACACGCAAGAAATTGTGGCGGAAATAGGGAAGGTGACACTGGACTGTGACTACGCCAAGTAAGGCTAGGCGCCGCCCGCGCCGCTCTGCCAGCTCCGCGGTGCCGCAAAAGAAAATGATGCGCAAACGCCTGCGCATCATCGTATCCGTGGTGCTCGTGGCGATGGTCGTCCTCGCTGGCCGCTTGGCGTGGGTGCAGCTTGTGTGGGGCCCGGATCTTTCCGCCAAAGCCGTCACCCAGCGTGAGCGCGTCTATATTGAGCCGGCCCGGAGGGGAGAGATCTTAGACCGCGATGGCCAGCGCTTGGCCTACACGATGAAGTCTCGTTCCTTGACCGTCTCGCCGACCCGCCTGCGCGATGAGCTAAAAGACAAGGCCGAGATCGAGGCCCAAAAAGATGGCTCGACCGAGGGCATGGATGATAAAAAGCTGGATAGCTTCCTCACCAAGAAGATGGAGGAGACCCTCAAGGACATGTCTGAGGGAATCCCGAAGCTGATTGAGGATTCCGGCGCCTCGACCTCCAAGGTGGATAAGGACGACATCCTCAATAAGCTCAAAGCCGATACCCAGTATGAGGTACTGGTGCGCAATGTCGATCCGGATGTTGCCGTAGAGATCGCCAATAAGTACCACGGAGTGGCAGCGGACCGCCAAGACATCCGCCAATACCCCAACGGCGCCATTGGTGAAAACGTTGTGGGCAAGGTGTCGATGGATGGCCATGGACAGTTCGGTTTCGAGGCCGCGCGCGATACGGAACTTACTGGCATTGACGGCCAGTCCACCGAGGACGTATCCGCAGATGGCCAGGTGATCCCGGGCACACTGCGTGACGTCGTGGATACCGTTGATGGTCGCGACGTCACCCTCACTTTGGATCTGGACCTGCAGACCTACGTTCAGCAAAAACTGGAAAAGGCTAAGGCCAACTCCAAGGCTTCCGGTGCAGAAGCAGTGGTCCTCGATGCTGCAACCGGCCAGGTCCTTGCCATGGCAAATACGGATACAGTGGATCCCAATAAGAATATTGAGGATCAGCTCGATGAAGGCAAGGACTTTGAAAACCGCAGCGTCTCCCATCCTTATGAGCCGGGTTCTGTAGCGAAGGTGGTTACCGCGGCTGCCGCACTGCAGGAGGGTGTGACCACTCCGGATGAGGTGCACCAGGTCCCCGGTTCCATCGATATGGCGGGCGTGACGGTGAATGATGCGTGGGAACACGGCACCGAGCCGTATACCACCACCGGCATCTTTGGTAAATCCTCTAACGTTGGCACCTTGATGATCGCCGATAAATTGGGCCAAGAAAAGTACGCCGATTACCTAAAGAAGTTTGGGTTGGGCAATACCACGGGCGTTGAGCTGCCGAACGAATCGGCCGGCAGCGTCCCGGATCTAGAGCAATGGTCCGGCGGCACCTTCGCCAACCTGCCCATTGGCCAGGGCCAGTCGTGGACCACCTTGCAGATGGCGAGTGTGTATCAAACACTGGCAAATGGCGGCGAGCGCATCGAGCCGCGCATCATTGATTCTGTGAAGGGGCCAGACGGTAAGGACGAAAAGCTGGAGGAACCGAAAAAGACTCAGGTGCTAAGCCCTGAAACCGCCAAGACAACGGTGGATATGTTCCGCGCCGTCTTCCAAGACGATGATGCCGGCCTGCAAAATGGCACGGCCGGTAATGCGCAGCTCAAGGGCTATCAACTATCCGGTAAGACCGGTACGGCTCAAAAGGTCGATCCGAATACCGGGGCGTATTCGAATTCCGCCTATTGGATCACCTTCGCCGGTATTGCCCCGGCCGATGATCCGCGCTTCGTCGTTGCCGTCATGTTGGATGAACCCAAATCCGGCGTGGAGGACAATGGCGGTGGCGGCCAATCGGCAGCGCCGATTTTCCGCGACATCGCCTCGTGGCTGCTTAACCGTGACAATATTCCGACTTCGAAACCAGCACCGCGGCTGACCCTGCGGGCACAATAGGAGCTTAGTATGACCGTTTCTTTGGATACTCTCGCCCAGCTTTCTGGCGGGCGCGTCATTGGTGATGCCTCCGTGGAGGTCTCCGCGTGCGGGCTGGATTCTTCCCAGCTGCCTGAGGGCGCGCTTTTCGCCGCCCTGCCGGGCACTCGTGCACACGGTGCGCAGTTTGCCCACGATACTAAGGCTGCAGCTGTGCTTACCGACGCCGCCGGGCTCGACCTGCTTACCGCGGCCCAAGAGACCCGCCCTATTGTGGTGGTGGACGATATTCGTGCCGTGCTCGGACCCATTTCCGCCGAGATTTATGGCCACCCCACCCGCAACCTGACGGTTATCGGCGTTACCGGCACTTCCGGCAAGACCACCACCAGCTACCTACTGGAGGCCGGTCTGCTCCACGCCGGGCATTCCGTGGGTCTAATCGGGACCACCGGTACCCGCATCAACCGCACTCCGGTCCCCACGTCGCTCACCACGCCTGAGGCACCGACCCTGCAAGAGCTTTTCGCGCGCATGAAGAACGAGGGCGTTACCCACGTGGTGATGGAGGTGTCTTCGCACGCGCTGGAGCTGGGACGCGTGCGCGGAACTCGGTTTGCGGTAGGCGGTTTTACGAACCTGAGCCAAGACCACCTCGATTTTCACCCCACCATGGAGGATTACTTCCAGGCTAAGGCGAAGCTCTTCGCTGGGGAACAGGCGGCCGAGCGTGCCGTCCTCTGCATCGACGATGAGTGGGGCGAGCGCATGCGCGGCGTCGCCAAGAGCGCGGGCCACAAAGTCACTACGGTTGCCACCCAGGGCGCTTCGGCCACGATCAGCGCACGCCAAACCGCCACTGAGGCCACCGGTGCCCAGGAAGTAGCCCTGAATTATGACGGCGCCGAATTCACCTTCCGGCTGCCGCTGCCTGGCGAGTTCAATATCGCCAATGCTTGCTTGGCGCTCGGCATGGCCGCCGCGGTAGGAGAGGACCCAGCGGAGTTCCTGTCGGGCGTGGAGAAGGTCGCAGTCCCTGGCCGTATGGAGCGCATCGACCGCGGCCAAGACTTTGTGGCCGTGGTGGACTACGCGCATAAGCCGGCGGCCATCGCTGCGGTGCTCGACACCCTGCGCGGCCAGCTGGAGGGAACCAAAGGCCGCGTCGGCATTGTCGTCGGCGCCGGCGGAGACCGTGATAGCTCCAAGCGCCCCATCATGGGCGCAGCCGCAGCCAGCCGCGCTGACCTTACCGTGGTTACCGATGACAACCCGCGCTCCGAAGACCCTGCCACCATTCGCGCGGCGGTGATGGCGGGCGCACGTGACGCCTCCCCGGAGGGCGATATCCGCGAGGTAGGCTCCCGCGCCCGTGCCATCGATGAGGTCGTCGATTGGGCCGAGCCGGGCGATGCCGTCATCGTCGTAGGCAAGGGCCACGAAGTGGGACAGCTCGTGAACGGCACAACCTTGCACTTTGATGACCGCGAGGAAATGGCCCGCGCCATCGAGGAAAAGCTGGCCGGAACCCCGCACCGCGATACCCTTGGGAATGCGAAGGAGTAGACATGATTCCACTTTCTATTGCTGATATTGCCGAAATCACCGGGGGCAGCCTCGATTGCGTGTCTGACCCAGACCAGCGCGTTACCGGGTTCATCGAATTCGATTCCCGAAAGGTAACAAAAGGCGGGCTTTTCCTTGCCTTGCCCGGTGCCCGTGTGGATGGCCACGACTATGCAGCAAAGGCCATCGAGCAGGGCGCAGTGGCGGTGCTAGCTGCGCGGCCGGTGGGGGTTCCGGCGGTCGTCGTCAAGCCCCAAGGCCGCGTTACCGGTGATGCCGCCAACGCGGATATCTATGCCCACGACGAGGACGGCTCGGCCGCCGCGGTGGTGCAGGCGTTATCCGATATTGCGCGGGAGGTCACCCGCCGCTTGACCGCCGAGCAAGGCCTAGACATCGTGGGCGTAACCGGCTCGGCCGGAAAGACCTCCACCAAGGACCTACTGGCCACGATTTTCCGCGCTGAGGGTGACACCGTTGCTCCTCCCGGCTCCTTTAATAACGAGGTCGGCCTGCCGTATACCGCTTTGCGCTGCGATGAGCACACCCGCTTCCTGGTTGCCGAAATGTCTGCCCGCGGCATCGGACATATTCGCCACCTGACCACCATTACCGCGCCCACCGTCGGCGTGGTACTCAACGTTGGTACCGCTCACCTGGGTGAGTTCGGCTCACGCGAGAATATCGCCCAAGCCAAAGGCGAGCTCGTGGAAGCATTGCCCTCGGCCGCTGAGGGCGGCGTCGCCGTACTCAATGCCGATGATCCCTTCGTCGCCGGCATGGCGCCGCGCACTTCGGCCAAGGTCGTCTACTACTCGGCCAATAAGCCGCCAGCTTCCGACGCCCAGTACTACGCCACTGATATCCAGCTCGATGACGTCGCCCGCCCCTCGTTTGTGCTGCATGCGCCGGGAACGGACCCGCTTCCGGTAAAGCTGCAGGTCTTTGGCAAGCACCAGGTCTCTAACGCTTTGGCAGCGGCCGCGGCTGCCATCGAATCGGGCATGGACCCGCAAGTGGTAGCTAACGCGCTATCCGGACACCAGAATGCCTCGGAACACCGCATGGACGTGCGTACCCGCCGCGATGGAGTAACCACCATCGACGATTCCTATAACGCCAACCCCGATTCCATGCACGCGGCCATTGCGGCGCTGGCCTATACCTCGGCCGCCCGACCGGATGCCCGCGCCATCGCCGTGCTCGGTGAGATGGGCGAGCTCGGAGGAGAAGCAGTGGCCGCCCACCGTGCATTGGGAGAAGTGCTTTCCAAGTACCACGTTGACCACCTCGTGGCCGTGGGAGAAAACGAGAATATGAGGGCCATGGTTGAGGCCGCACAGGCGCGGGGTATAAATACTACTATCAGCCCGGATGTTGACGCCGCTGCGGCGGCGGTCGAAGACATCATTAGGGTAGCGCCTGCCGGCATCGAAGATTGGACGGGGCGCGAGGCCAAAGATGTAGTCCTTATCAAGTCATCGAATGCCCAGCGCCTGTGGCGCGTGGCAGAACAGCTCAATCGCCGTTAGTCCTCAGTACAAGGAGAAAGACCTTTAGCAATGACTCAGATCATTATCGCGGGCATCCTCAGCTTCCTCGTCGCGATCTTTACCACTCCCATGTTGGTGCGCTACTTTTCCGGGGTAGGCAAGGGACAAGAAATCCGCGAGGACGGACCGCAGCTGCACCTGCGCAAGCGCGGCACCCCCACCATGGGCGGACTGGCGATTTTGCTGGCCATCACCGTGGCCTACCTCGTGGTGGGAATTTACGCCCGCGTGACCGGTAACGGTGGTTTTAGCCCCTCCGGTCTCTTGGTCTACTTCCTCACGATGGGCCTTGGCGGTCTGGGGTTTGCCGATGACTTCATCAAGCTATTCAAAAAGCGCAACCTCGGCCTGAACAAGACCGCCAAGCTGGTAGGTCAGCTGGCCGTGGCGCTCATCTTCGGCATCCTGGCGCTGCAGTTCCCAGATGCACATGGATTGACCCCAGCGTCTACCAACCTTTCCTTCGTTCGCGATTTTGATACCTTCGACATCGCCGTGGGCGGCGCGGTCATCGGGACCATTGTTTTCTTGGTCTTTCTCTACCTACTCATTGCTGCGTGGTCAAACGCCGTAAACCTCACCGACGGACTCGACGGCTTGGCCGCGGGCACTACCGCGATGGTGATGGGCGCCTACGCACTGATTTCCTTCTGGCAGTTCCGCAACTCTTGCGCCGTGTCGCCAGCGGCAGGGTGCTATGAGGTTCGCGATCCGCTCGACTTGGCCGTGCTGGCTGCAGCTGGTCTGGGCGGTTGCTTGGGCTTTTTGTGGTGGAATGCCGCGCCGGCAAAGATCTTCATGGGCGATACCGGTTCGCTAGCACTCGGCGGCCTCGTCGCCGGCCTATCGGTGACCACTCGCACCGAGCTGCTCATGATCATCATCGGCGCTATCTTCGTGATTGAGACGGTCTCCGTGGTTATCCAGATCATCGTCTTCCGCAGCACCGGTAAGCGCTTCTTCCGTATGGCGCCCATCCACCACCACTTTGAAAATGGTGGCTGGGCCGAGACCGCCGTGGTCACCCGCTTCTGGCTGCTGAGCGCCATGGCCGCTATTGCCGGCGTATGCATCTTCTACGGCGACTGGTTGTCTGCCGTCGGCTTTGCCTCCTAAGACTCACGCCTTTTAGCTTTATCGAGGAAAGAGGAATAGAGATGACCGAGTTGCCATCCTCGTTGCGCGGGCGAGTGCTCGTGGCCGGGGCGGGAGTATCGGGGCGCGGTTGCGTCGCTATGCTGGCAAGCCTCGGGGTGGATACCACCGTGGCAGATTCCAACCAGACCGCGCTGGCGGAATTGGCGGAGGAGTACGGGGTAGCAACCGTCTCCGTCGATTCTGCCGCCCAAGGCGATTTTGACCTTGCGGTTACTTCGCCGGGCTGGCGTCCCGATTCGCCCTTGTTGGTCGCCCTCCAGGACGCTGGGGTAGAGGTCATCGGCGACGTGGAGCTCGCGTATCGCCTGGATCGTGCGGGTGTCTTCGGCGCGCCGCGTACCTGGCTGGTAGTTACCGGAACCAACGGCAAAACCACCACTACGGGTATGCTGGCCCAGATTATGCAGGCAGATGCCAAGCGCACCGGCAAGCGCGCACTGGCGGTGGGCAATATCGGCGTTTCGCTTTTCGACGCCCTCACTGCCACCCCTCGCGTCGACGTTCTCTGCGCCGAGCTATCTTCTTTCCAGTTGCATTGGTCCAGCCACCTGCGCCCGGATGTGGGCGTGCTACTGAATTTGGCTGATGACCACCTGGATTGGCATGGATCGTTCGATGCCTATGCCCGCGCGAAGGCCAAGGTGCTCTCTGGTGAGGTTGCCGTGGTGGGCAAGGATGACTCCGAGGCGGTCCGCTACGCCGCGGATACCGCAGACCTCTTCCGTTTTACTGCCGCTGAACCTACACAGGGAGAGGTGGGCGTAAGTGCCGGCCGTCTTGTCTCGCGGCTTGACGGGAAGCGTGAGGATCTCGCGTCCGCAGAGGGCATTGAGCCCGCCGGCCTGGCAGGAGTTCTGGACGCTGCGGCCGCAGCCAGCGTCGCGCGTCTGGCAGGCGCCACCCCGGAATCCATTGCGCAGGGGTTGGCCGCATATACCGTCGCCGGGCACCGCGGCGCTGTGGTCCATGAGCATTCCGGCATTACGTTCATCGATAATTCCAAGGCCACCAACCCGCACGCGGCGGATGCGGCGCTCAAGGGGCTCAACTCCGTGGTCTGGATTGCCGGCGGGCAGTTGAAGGGCGCGGAGGTAGACGGGCTCGTCGCCAAGCACGCCGCCCACATCAAGGCCGCGGTAGTCCTAGGCGTGGATAGGGAAGAGGTAGCCCGGGCCCTCGCGGCGCACGCGCCGCATGCCCTGGTGGACGTCATCGAGACGCAGGAGCCTTGTGCAGCCATGAATGCTGCGGTGGAGGCTGCACTGCAACACGCCGACGCCGGGGATACCGTTCTTTTGGCGCCAGCTGCGGCATCGTTGGATATGTATACCGGCATGGCTCAACGCGGTGATGTATTCGCCGCGGCCGCGCGGGAACTTACCCGTAACTAGAGCTATAGATTTAAGGATCAGGAGAACACATGACGGCCACCTCCCAGCAGCGCCCGCGCTCCAAGAGTTTTGGCGACCGCGTTCGCGAGCTGCGCGAGCGCGCCCGCCAGGAAGCAGGCCTTGATTACCAGCTGCTGCGCCTAATCATCTTTTTCCTCGTGGGCATCGGCGTGCTCATGGTCTTTTCTTCCTCCATGGCCACTTCCCTGACCGAGGACGGCGGAGTATGGAACCAGGCATTGCGCCAGTGCGTGATGGTGTTCTTGGGCCTCGTTGCCTTTTGGTTTGGTCTCAAAGTGTCGCCGCATACCCTGCGCAAGTGCGTGCCGTGGATTGTGGGTTTGTCCATCATTTTGCTCATCGCGGTGCTGATCCCCGGCGTGGGTACCGGCCGTGAAGAGGTAGGTTCCCAGTCCTGGATTTACTTGGGTCCGTTCTCCCTGCAGCCCTCGGAGCTTGCCCGCATCGCGGTAGGCATGTTTGGTGCCACCGTATTGGCGGATAAGGAGCACAAATCCATGAAGGTGACGGATCCCTTCATGATGTACTCCCTCATTGCCGGTGTTATGTTCTTGCTCATCGTCTTTCAGGGCGATTTGGGCATGGCTTTGTCCTTTGCCCTCGTGGTTGTCTTCACCCTGATTTTCGCGGGCGTCGACTGGCGCGTCCCCGCGACCATCGGCGTCGCAGCCGTGTGTGGTTTGCTGTTTATCTTCCTTTCTGGCGGCTTCCGCTCCAACCGCTTCCACACCTATTTCGACGCCCTAGTGGGCAATATCTCCGATACTCAAGGTACGGGTTTCCAGTCCTATCAGGGCTTTCTCTCGCTTGCCGACGGCGGCTTCTGGGGCGTAGGCATCGGCCAATCCCGTGCCAAGTGGTTCTACCTTCCCGAGGCGAAGAATGACTTTATTTTCGCCATCGTGGGCGAGGAACTCGGCTGGTGGGGCGGTGCGCTCGTCATCGTGCTATTCGCCGCGTTGGGCTATGTGGGCCTGCGCACCGCAATGCGGGCGCAGAACCAGTTCCAGTCCCTGCTCGCCGCAACGCTGACCATCGGTGTGGTTACGCAGGCCTTCGTGAATATCGGCTACGTCATTGGTTTGCTGCCGGTGACCGGTATTCAGCTGCCCATGATTTCTGCCGGCGGTACCGCGGCTATCATCACGATTGGCTCGATGGGCATTCTGTGCAATGTGGCGCGTCATGAGCCGATGCAGATTTCCGCCATGCAGAACTTTGGCCGCCCGCTGTTCGACCGCCTCCTTTTCATCGGCGAGCCGCAACCGGTGCCGAAGCCGAAGAAGAAGGGCCGTCACGCTCGTCCGCAGGAGCCGCGATCCCGCGTGCGCGAGGAGCGCTTTGGCCGCCCCGTGACCGGAAGCGGCCGCCGCTATCCGCGCGCCGAGCGCCGCTATCGCTAGGTGGCGCTGGTAGCCTTTAGGCTATGAATTCCACGCCTATTTCCGTCGTCATCGCAGGTGGCGGCACCGCCGGACACATTGAACCCGCCCTCGCCGTGGGCGAAGCTTTGCGCGAGCGCCACGGCGCACGCATCACCGCTCTCGGTACCGAAAAGGGCCTCGAGCGCGATATCATTCCCGCACGCGGCGTGGACCTTAGCCTGATAACCCCCGTGCCAATCCCGCGCAAGGTCAACGCGCAGCTCTTCAAGCTACCGTTCAACCTCTCCCGCGCGGTGGGAGAGGCCAAGCAGATACTCAAGGACGTCGAGGCGGATGTCGTCTTCGGCACCGGCGGCTACGTGGCCGGGCCGGCTTATATTGCTGCGCGGTCCCTCGGTATCCCGTTCTATGTTCTTGAGACCAATGCCTTGGCTGGAATGGCCAATAAGCTCGGCGTGAAGATGGGTGGCATTGGGCTCAACGCCCACCCGGATTCTGGCATGCCGGGCGAGGTCGTTGGCATCCCCGTTCGCCCGAGCCTGGCGGAGGACCCGAATGGCAACCTGGCCGCAGACGCGCGCACCAAGTGGAACTTGGCCGAGCTTCCCACCATTCTCATCACCGGCGGCTCCCAAGGCGCGGCCAGCATCAACCGCGCCGTTGCTGGAGCGGTGGAGGACTTGGCGCAGGACTTCCAGCTCCTGCACGCCTATGGCAAGAAGAATGACCCGCCCGCAGAACACCCGAACTACGCCGCACTGCCGTATATCGAGGACATGGGCTCCGCACTTGCGGTAGCCGACCTCGTCGTGTGCCGCTCCGGCGCGATGACCGTTGCCGAAGTATCCGCCGCAGGCCTGCCGGCCATCTACGTTCCGCTGCCGCACGGCAATGGCGAACAGGCGCTCAATTCCCGCGAGGTGGTCGAGGCAGGCGCCGCCATCCAGATTCCGGATGCGGAGCTGACCGCAGAGCGACTCATCTCCGAGGTACGCGGCATTCTCGATGACCCGCAACGCCTCGAGTCGATGACGCACGCCGCCGCCCATGCCAGCGCCGGAGACGTGGCAAATTCCATCGCAGACCGCATCGCCGCCCGCGTATCCGAGGCCGAAGACGCGGCTGGAAGGAAGGATAAGTAAATGACTGATCCCGCACACTACGATCTGCGCCGCGTCCACCTCATCGGCATTGGTGGTTCCGGCATGTCAGGGCTCGCGCGAATCCTCGCCGCTCGCGGCGGAGTGGTCACAGGTTCCGATGTCAAAGACTCCACCCCGGTTGAGGTGTTGCGCACCATGGGCGCCAAGGTCGCCATCGGTCACGCCGCGGATAACCTGCGACTGTCTGGTGAACTGCCCACCGTCGTGGTTACTTCTTTTGCCGCCATTCCCCAAGACAACCCGGAGCTAGTGGCCGCAAAGGATAACGAAATCCCGGTAATTCGCCGCTCCGATCTGCTCGCCGCCTTGATGGAAGGCCACAAGCAGGTGTTGCTGGCTGGCACCCATGGCAAAACCTCCACCACGTCGATGACCGTGAGCGCGATGCAGCACGCTGGTCTCGATCCTTCCTTTGCCATCGGCGGCCAGCTCAATCGCGCGGGTACCAATGCCCACGGTGGCACCGGGGAAGCTTTCGTTGCCGAGGCCGATGAATCCGATGCCTCCCTGCTGCGCTATAGCCCCGACGTTGCGGTCCTCACCACCATCGAGCCCGATCACCTCGACTTCTTCCACAGCGAGGAAGCGTATATCCAAGTCTTCGATGACTTTGCTGATTTGGTCACCCCGGAGACCGGCTACCTCGTTGTGTGCGCCGAAGACGAGCACGCTGCCCGGGCTGGCGAGCGGGCGCTGGAGCGCGGGATCAACGTCGTGGCCTACGGCTCGCCGGAGAAGTCTTTTACCTCTACCGTGCCGCTGGCCGCCGAGCTGGTCCGCGAAGAGACCACCGCGGAAGGCATGGACACCACCGTCAAGCTCGACCTTCCTGGCGTTTCTGAAACCGTGCGCTACGAGCTGCAGATCCCAGGCCACCACATGGTGCTCAATTCCATGGGTGCCTTGATCGCCGGTGTGCTCTCCGGCGGCGCCCCGGCTGCCATCGCCGAGGGATTGGCTGTCTTTAGCGGTGTGCGCCGGCGCTTTGAGTACCGGGGGAGCGTCGACAAGCAGGGCAAACCCGTGCGGGTCTTTGATGACTATGCCCACCATCCCACCGAGGTTGCGGCAGTGCTGCGGGCCGCGCGCGCCAAGGTTGAGGCGGAAGGCCACGGCGGGCGCGTCATCGCGTGTTTCCAGCCGCACCTGTACTCGCGTACCATGGAATTCGACGCCGAGTTTGCCCAGGCACTCTCGCTTGCCGACGCCGCCGTGGTACTCGACATCTACGGCGCTCGCGAACAGCCCGTGGAGGGAATTACCTCTCGCATCATTACCGATAAGATGCCCGCTGATATGCAGGTCATCTTCGAGCCGGATTTTTCCGCCGCTGCCCGCGACGTCGTGTCGGTGGTGGAGCCGGGCGATGTGGTGCTCACCATTGGTGCTGGCTCGGTAACCATGGTGGCAGCAGAAATCCTCGATGAATTGCGGGCAAGCTAGTGCGTGTATCCGCAAAGCTCATCGCTGGGGTCATCGCCGCAATTGTCGCTGTGGCCCTCATAGCGGCCGCCGTGATGTGGACAGTTCCCGTCCTGAAGGTACGCAATTTTCAGGTGGAAGGTGTCCACCAGCTTGATCCCGCACAGGTGGAGGAGGCCTCTGGGGTTCCCAAGGGCGAAAATTTGCTACGCGTTAATGCGCGCGAGGCAGCTTCCGGCGTTGCTGGATTGGACTGGGTCGATTCGGTGACAGTCTCCCGCGATTTCCCTTCGACCTTGACCATCAACGTGTCCGAGCACAAGGCCGTGGCGTTTGTAAAACGCGATGACAAGCCCTTCCTGATCGATGATAAAGGCGAGGAATTTACCTCCGCTGAGCCTCCGGCGGGCGCGGTTGAGGTGACCGGCTCCGTCGATAGTGGCTCGCCGCAAACTCAGGATGCCGTGCGGGCGATCGCAGCGCTTTCCGACGATGTCCGCAACCAAGTAGCAAAGCTCGAAGTAGCGGGCGAGTACTCGCTGACTTTCACCACTAAAGATGGCCGGCGCGTCTTCTGGGGTGCCAGCGATTCCAACGATGAGGACAAGGCGCATGCCTTTGCCACAGTATTGAAGATGGAAGGCCGCGAGTGGAATATTTCCAACCCTGAGTTGGTCACCACACGCGGATAGGGCGACGGGTGCCCCCGCAGGTGCTTTTTATCGCTCTTGTGGGCCCGTGCAGCACCGCTTAGGCGTGTGCGCTGCACGGGCTCTTTTTAGTACCTGAACCATGGGGCGGATGATACGGGTGTGACTTATAAAACCGCAGGTGAGAAACCCTAAAGTGGAACTTGAGGGTCTCGACACGCGGAAAATGTGCGTGAAAATTACACCGCTGTCGTTAAAGATGGAAAGGAACGCGATTCGCCTTCGGCGGAGCGCATTACATTCCTCGTTTAATGCACGTGCAGACTTAAAGTAGCGAAAGGTGAGACCTACTCACATGATCTCTTCCAATAACAATCTCGCGGATATCAAGGTCGTCGGCGTCGGCGGCGGCGGCGTCAACGCCGTCAACCGCATGATCGAAGAAGGCCTCAAGGGTGTTCAGTTCGTCGCCATCAACACCGACTCCCAGGCCCTTATCTTCTCCGATGCAGACACCAAGCTCGACATTGGCCGTGAGGCCACCCGCGGCCTCGGTGCCGGCGCTAACCCTGAGGTAGGAAAGACCTCCGCAGAAGATCACAAGTCCGAAATTGAAGACGCCCTAGAGGGCTCCGATATGGTCTTCGTGACTGCCGGCGAGGGTGGCGGCACCGGCACCGGTGCTGCTCCAGTCGTGGCGTCTATCGCGAAGAAGATGGGTGCGCTGACCGTCGGTGTTGTCACCCGTCCGTTTAAGTTTGAAGGCGCTCGCCGTACCCGCCAGGCCATGGCCGGCATTGAGGAGCTGCGCGAGGTCTGCGATACCCTCATCGTCATCCCGAATGACCGCCTGATGCAGCTCGGTGGGGAAGAGCTTTCCATCGTCGAGGCTTTCCGCGCTGCCGATGAGGTGCTGCACAATGGTGTGCAGGGTATTACCAACCTGATCACCATTCCGGGCATGATCAACGTCGACTTTGCGGACGTTCGCTCCGTCATGTCTGACGCTGGCTCCGCGCTGATGGGCATCGGTTCCGCCCGCGGTGATAACCGCGCCATGACCGCTGCTGAGCAAGCCATTAACTCCCCGCTGTTGGAATCCACGATGGAAGGCGCCAAGGGCGTGCTGCTGTCCATCGCCGGCGGCTCCGATCTTGGCCTGCACGAGGTTAATGCCGCCGCCTCCATGGTGGAAGAGCGCGCTGACGAAGACGTCAACCTCATCTTCGGTACCATCATCGATGACACCCTGGGCGATGAAATCCGCATCACCATCATTGCCACCGGTTTCGATGCCGAGGCGAATATGACCCAGGCCGCTGCGCAGCAGCAGCCTGAGCAGGAACAGCGCAAGCCGGGCTCCCTTTTTGACAGTCGCCAGCGCGAGGCCGCAGAGCCCGTCACCCCGGCACCGGCGCAGCCTGCCGCTGCTCAGCCGGTACAGGATGACTACTCCCCGCGCCACTCCTACGAGCCGCGCGCCGGCCAGGAGCGAGAGCGCTACACCCCGCAGCGCCCTGCCGAGGAGCGTCGCCCAGAATCTAGCGGTCTGTTCACCAACTCTGACCGTTTCTCCCGCGAGGAGCGCCGCGATGACTACCGTTTGTCCCGCCCGTCCCAGCGTCGTGACGATGACGGTGACGACGATCTGGACGTGCCTTCCTTCATGCGCTAAGCGCAAAGCGCTACGCTGGTGTGCATGCCAGTAAACGAGGAACATCGCACCACCCGCCCCGTCCGCATGGTTTTTACTAGCCGTGCTGGCGGGGCGTCTGCTATTCCATACGATTCCTTTAACTTGGGGCACCACGTCGGCGATGACCCCGACGCGGTTGCCGCTAACCGCGAGCGCTTGAAGCGCGTGACCGGTCTGGACGATATCGTGTGGATGGAACAGCTTCACACCAATACCGTCACCGTCGTTGATGGTCCACAGGACGAGCCCGTGCCAGCCACAGACGCAATTGTCACCACCCAGCGCCGCTTGGGCTTGGGCGTCCTTGTTGCGGATTGCACGCCGGTACTGCTTGTCGACGTCGCCGCTGGTGTCATCGCCGCCGCCCACGCCGGCCGCCTTGGCGCCCGCAACGGCATTGTGGTCAATACCGTGCGCGAAATGCAGAAGCTTGGCGCACAGCCCGAGCGCATTCAGGTGGTTATGGGGCCGGCTGCTTCGGGAAAGAACTATGAAGTGCCCGAGGAAATGGCCACTGACGTCGAGCGTCGCTTGCCCGGCTCCAAGACACGGACGTCGAAGGGTACGTGGGGCATCGATGTGCGCGCAGGGCTGATTCGCCAGCTTATGGGGCTAGGTATCACCGCGATTGAATCCGACCCGCGCTGCACCATCGAAGACGAAGACTTCTTTTCCTATCGACGCGAAGGCGTCACCGGCCGCCAGGCTGGACTAATTTGGTTGGAGGCTAAGTAATGTCAGACCGAAAGGCACAGCTAGAACAAAACCTAGCGGCCACCCGTGCCGAGATTGAACGGCTAGCAGCGCAGTCAGGGCGAAAACCACCGCAGCTGTTGCCGGTGACGAAGTTTCACCCAGCTGCCGATATTGCCCTGCTGGCAGAGCTAGGAGTTACCGACGTCGCCGAAAACCGGGAACAAGAAGCCCGCGCCAAGGCAACCGAGCTGCCGCAGCTGCGTTTCCACATGATTGGCCAAATCCAAACCAAGAAGGCCAACCACGTAGCCCGATGGGCAGCCAGCGTGCATTCGCTTGATTCCCTCAAGCTCGCCCACGCGCTGGAGCGGGGAGTTTCCTTAGCCAAGGAACGAAGCGAGCGTGAAAGCAATTTGCCGGTATTTATTCAAGTCTCCGCCGACGGTGATGGTGCTCGCGGCGGTGTTTCTCCTGAGGCGCTCGATGAGCTCGTGCGTGCCGTGGAAAAAGCGCAGCACCTAGAACTTGCCGGACTCATGGTGGTTCCGCCACTTGATGCCGATGCTGGCGAGGTATTTCGAAACGTCCGCGGAGAGGTAGATCGTCTATCCTCTGAGCTCAATCGACCGCTGAAAATGTCTGCTGGCATGAGTGCGGACATGGCCCAGGCAATTGCTGCGGGCAGCGATATCGTGCGTGTCGGAACCAGCATCATGGGACCGCGGCCAGTAGGTTAAAAACATCGCAAAAGCGCATTTCACAGCGTAAATCACATGAGTCACACCAGACACATTTTACGCGTTTAGACTTGTACAAATTTAGGTCAGAGGGAGACCCAAAAATGTCATTCATTGATAAGACGAAGGATTTCTTCGGGCTGGGCCCGGTGGACATCGAAGAGGACGATGCCTACTACAACGAGGAGCCGCGTTACTCCGAAAATAGCTCCTCGGCCTACGCGCCTCGCCGCGCCCCGCAGTCCTATGAGCCGGCCCCAGTGCAGGAGGAATTCGTTCCGACCATCGTGGCTATTTCGCTGACGTCTTTCAATGATGCAGCCAAGGTGGGCGAACCTTTCCGTGACGGTGATGCCGTTGTCTTCGAGCTGACTGACGCAGAAAAGGCCACCGCCAAGCGCTTCATCGACTTCGCTGCCGGCCTCTGCTTCGGCCTGGAGGGTCGTATGCTCAACCTCACCAAGGGCATGGACACCGAGCGCAAGGTCTTTTCTATCGTGCCTAAGTCTGCGGACATTGCAAAGCACGAGCTCGAGCGCGCCGCAGGCTTGCGCTAAAGCAGCAGGTCTCACTTAGCCCCCGTGGGGTGCCGATTGGGCATCTGCGGGGGTTTATTCGATAGGCTCGGTTATTGTGACACAACTCGGAATTATTCTTATCCTGCTCGTGCGGATCTATACGTGGGTGCTCATCGCTCGCATAATTATTGAAATGATCCAGTCCTTCTCGCGGCAGTTCAACCCTCCACGCTGGTTCATGGTTGTAGCGGAGCCTCTGTTTGTAATTACGGATCCGCCGGTCAAAGCGTTGCGCCGCCTGATCCCGCCTCTGCAAATGGGTGGCGTAGCGCTTGATGTATCGGTGCTTGTGCTGTTCGTCTTGCTCTCGATACTCACAATGATTTTGCGGATAATTTTCCTGAGTTAGCACCCCCGTCGCCTCGAAACCTGTGGTAAACGTTGAGACTCGGCGGGGCGTCGATTATTGTGGGCGTTTGGTTACGATAAATCGCGATAACCCGTATTATGAACCACATGTACCTTTGTGGGGAAGGTTTAGTTAGACCTGAACCGCACTCCTAAGGCCCTGGAAGCTCCGGGGTTGTACCAACCTGAAGGGGAAGAGAAGACATGCCACTGTCACCAGCTGATGTTCACAACGTCGCGTTCAGCAAGCCGCCAATTGGCAAGCGCGGCTACAACGAAGACGAGGTGGATCAGTTCCTCGACCTCGTAGAGGACGCCCTTGCCCAGCTGCAGGATGAGAACGAAGACCTGCAGGCGCAGGTTAGCGATCTGAACTCCCAGGCCAAGGCGGGTGCTGGCGCCGGTGCTGCTGGTACCGCAACTGCGGCTTCCACCCGTACCGATGAGGCTGCGCTGCGCAAGGAGATTGAGGCCAAGCTGCGCGCGGAGTACGAAACCAAGCTGGCGGACTCCAAGTCCGAGGTTTCCCGTGCTAAGGAGGAGACCAAGAAGGCACAGGAGCAGGTTAAGGCAGCTCAGGCTGAGGCTTCCAAGGCACAGGCGTCTGGCTCCGCTGCTGCTTCCTCTTCCGCAGACCTGAAGGCGGCCCGCGATGAGGCGGCTCAGGCCAAGAAGGACGCCGAGGCAGCTCGCGCGGAGGCAGCCCAGGCAAAGAAGGACCTCGAGGCTTCCAAGAAGGAAAACGACGAGCTGAAGAAGTCCGCTTCTGCAGCTGGTTCTTCCAAGGCTGGTGCAGCGGCTGCGGGTATCGCAGGCGCTGGTGCTGCTCAGACCGCCGATGGCCTGGCTACCCCAGAAACCCACATGCAGGCTGCCCGCGTTCTGGGTCTGGCACAGGAGATGGCAGATCGCCTGACCTCTGAGGCTCGTGCAGAGTCCGAGTCCATGCTGTCCGAAGCACGCACTGCCGCCGAGAAGCAGCTGACCGATGCTGATTCTCGCTCCAAGGCGCAGCTTGCCGACGCCCAGAAGAAGTACGACGCCCAGCTGCAGGATGCAGATTCCCGCTCCAAGAAGCTGGTATCTGACGCTGAGGCTAAGGCAAAGCAGACCGAGTCCGACGCTTCTTCCCGTGCCGAAGCACAAATCCGTCAGGCCGAGGAGAAGGCTGCTTCGCTGCAGGCCGATGCCGAGCGCAAGCACACCGAGGTTATGAATACCGTCAAGCAGCAGCAGACCGCCCTAGAGGCGCGCATCTCCGAGCTGCGCACCTTCGAGCGTGAGTACCGTACTCGCCTGAAGACCCTGCTGGAGTCTCAGCTGGAAGAGCTGGCTACCCGCGGCACCGCCGCACCGAACGGCGAGGCTGGCAACAACTAAGCCACCCCGTTCTTCTTAGCGCCCCCGCCACCGCGGCGGGGGCGCTATTGTTGTTTTAGACCGTCGTGTTTTAGCCCGCTCCTACCGAAAGGAACCATTGTGCTCGTTGCCGCTTTAGTTCTCGCCCTCGTGGCATTCGTGGCCTTGGTCAACTTCGTTATCTCGGGAGCCGACTGGTCGTTGTATATCGTTTTTGCCGCTGCTGGCCTCGGACTTGTGTGTTTCATCCTAGACTGGGCACATAAGCATCGCGCTGACAAAGCCCAGGCAACTGAATCGCCTGAGCAGGAGGCTCTGCGCGCAGCCTTTCGCGAGGACTAACGCCGCGAGACCCCAAGCCTTCGGTAGCAGGCATGCCAATAAGGCGCACGAGGCGCCTTATTTCGCAGTCGGGTTCTAGCAGTCGGGCGGTTGCCACCGAATCTGTCCGTTCGTTCGGGCAAGTCGCCCGCGCAGCGGAGGGGCATTGGGATCGTCATCGTTGGCGCCATTGTGGTACGCGCAAGCTGTGGATAAGTTCGCGATATTGGTCAATCCACCGTGCAACCACGGCTCCAGATGGTGAATTTGGCATTCATCGGCAGGCTTAGCGCACCGCGGCCATGGGCATACCGGATTTTCCGCGCCCGCCATCAACCGCTGCTTGGCATTGGCGAAGCGCTCCGTGCGGTACAGGTTTACCGCGCCTTCATAGGGGCTTACTAGGGTAATGAGCCCATGCTCCTTCAAGGTGCGGCGCACATACTGCGCACCCGTAAGCGTCGCTCCGTTGGTCATCTGCAAAGTGATTTCTTCACCATCACCGTTGACGATGCGCACGTAGTCTTCCAGCCGCACGATGACATTGGTTACCACCGTGCTTCGTTGCGCCGTATCTCCTCCGAAAAACGTATCTTCCACTACATCTAACGGCTTCCTATCCTGGTTTTCCACCGCCGCGTGAAGATCCGCAATAAACGAAGACGAGCCGTCGATCGCTAGCGTCCACGGCGCATCCTTGCGTCTGATGATGCGTATACCAGGCTTCACCTTGCGCTTTTTCTTCGGAACCTTGGATTGCGCCAGCTTTTCTAGTGCCGCTGCTGTGGCCTTGGTGGTGCACAGTTGTTCGCGGAGAACCCAGGCGTCGAAAAGCGTGGGCATCTTGCGCGCATACTTTTCAATGATGGATAGAGCAACAATGGAATGCCCATTGTGCTGAGCACCTTCGATAGCACGACGACGCTTCCTCGTGAACTTGGTCGTGCCGCAGTACGCCTCTTTTAGCAATGCCAACTCGCGGGCCGTCTTTTCAGCGGCACCTCGCGCGCAGAGGTCCTCCTCGGACATGCCTGCGCACCCGAGGACGATGTCCATCCCGGGTGCCATGGCTGCGAGGTAAGTATCTAGCGCGTTCACGACTCACAATTTATTTCCCCGCGCAAGCCCTCACAAGGGAAAATTTTTAGCCTGTGGATAACTTATTGTGCACGAAGATTCAGGGGCGCTATACTGTGGCCTACACGCAGTGATCCGGCCATCACCGGGGAGCAATTCAGAAGAACAGCCAGTGTGGCCCAGTAGAACTGAACGGGTGGGACCGTCAACTCCTTCACCGAAACGAAGCGGAGCCTGCGGGCTCAAGCAGGGTGGTACCGCGAGCCATATTGGCGCGTCCCTGCACCGTGTTAAGAGTGAAGGATAATTATGGCGAAAAAGATTTACCCCAAGGTCGACATGACGGGTGGCTCCAGCCGCTTCCCAGATATGGAAGAGGAAGTCCAGAAGTACTGGAAGCAGGATGATACCTTCCAGGCTTCGCTAGAAAAGACCAAGGACTGCCCAGAGTACATCTTCTATGATGGTCCTCCATTTGCCAATGGTTTGCCGCACTATGGCCACCTGCTGACCGGTTATGTGAAGGATATCGTCCCGCGCTACCGCACGATGGCTGGCAATTTCGTTCCTCGCGTCTTCGGCTGGGATACCCACGGTCTGCCCGCTGAGCTGGAGGCGGAAAAGCAGCTGGGTATCACTGAAAAGGCGCAGATCGAGGACATGGGCTTGGAAAAGTTCAATGAATACTGCGCTAAATCCGTGCTGGAGTACACCGACGAGTGGGAAGAGTACGTCAACCGCCAGGCCCGCTGGGTGGACTTTGAAAACGGCTACAAGACCATGGATATCAACTACATGGAATCGGTCATGTGGGCGTTCAAGGAGCTTTATGACAAGGGCCTCATCTACAAGGGCTTCCGAGTTCTTCCGTACTCCTGGGCGGAGCACACTTCTTTGTCCAACCAGGAGACCCGCCTGGATGATTCTTATAAGATGCGCCAGGATCCGACCCTGACGGTTACCTTCCCCGTGGAGGGCGCGCGCGAGGGAAGCGCGGCAGAAAAGACGTTGGCGGAGCACCCTGCGCTTGCCGACGCCTCCTTCCTCGCCTGGACCACCACCCCCTGGACCTTGCCTTCGAACGAGGCCTTGGCGGTTCATCCAGAGGTTTCTTACGTGCTCTTTAAAGCTACGGAGGGCGATTTCGCTGGCCGTACCTTCATCATGGCGGAAAACCTGCTGTCCACCTTGGAGAAGGAACTGGGTGAGGCCGAGGTACTGGAGTCCTTTACCGGCGCGCAACTCGAGGGCTTTACCTATGAGCCTATCTTCGGCTTCTTCCCGGATCTGCGCAATGCCTACCAGGTCTTGATCGCTGATTACGTCACCACAGAGGACGGCACCGGTGTGGTACACCAGGCTCCTGCGTTTGGTGAAGACGATATGAATACCACCAACCAGTACGACATCGAGCTGGTTATCCCGGTGGATGAGGATGGCAAGTTCACCTCGCAGGTTCCGCCGTATGAAGGCCAGCTGGTCTTTGATGCAAATAAGGACATCATCAAGGACTTGAAAGCCGCTGGGCGAGTGGTGCGCCACGTCACCATCGAGCACTCCTATCCGCACTCGTGGCGCTCGGGGGAGCCGCTTATCTACATGGCGCTGCCGGCGTGGTTCGTGAAGGTGACCGAGTTCCGCGATCGCATGGTGGAGCTTAACCACAAGGAGATTGAGTGGCTGCCGGAGCATATCCGGGATGGCCAGTTTGGCAAGTGGCTCGAGGGTGCACGCGATTGGAATATCTCCCGTACCCGCTACTGGGGTGCACCTATCCCAGTGTGGATGTCCGATGATGACAACTATCCGCGCATGGATGTCTACGGCTCCTTGGATGAGCTGGAGCGCGATTTCGGTGTCCGTCCGGAGTCGCTGCACCGTCCGCACATCGACGAGTTGGTGCGCCCGAACCCGGATGATCCGACTGGTAAGTCGATGATGCGCCGCGTGCCAGACGTGCTGGATTGCTGGTTTGAGTCCGGCTCGATGCCGTTTGCGCAAAAGCACTACCCATTCGAGAATAAGGAATGGTTTGAAACCCATTCGCCGTCCGACTTCATTGTGGAGTACTCCGGTCAGACGCGTGGTTGGTTCTATGTGATGCACGCGCTGTCCACCGCGCTTTTTGATCGCCCGGCGTATAAGAAGGTCGTGGCCCACGGCATCGTGCTGGGCAACGATGGCCTTAAGATGTCTAAGTCCAAGGGCAACTATCCGAACGTCAACGAGGTCTTTGATCGCGATGGTTCGGATGCCATGCGTTGGTTCCTGATGTCTTCGCCTATCCTGCGCGGAGGCAACCTCATCGTGACCGAGCAGGGCATTCGCGAGGGCGTGCGCCAGGCTATCCTGCCTATCTGGAATGCCTATACTTTCCTGCAGCTCTACGCAGAGAAGGAAGCAAAGTTCGACACCAGCTCCGCGCATGTTTTGGACCGCTATATCTTGGCTAAGACCCACGATGTCGTGGCCAATGTTGACGCGGCGCTTGCTGATACCGATATCGCCACGGCAACCGAAGAGGTGCGCCTGTTTGCCGACGTCCTGACCAACTGGTACGTCCGTCGCTCGCGCGATCGTTTCTGGGAGGGCGAGGACGCCCATCCTGAGGCGTTTAATACCTTGTACACCGTGCTGGAGACTGTGACTCGCGTGGTGGCACCGCTGCTACCGCACGTGGCGGAGGTTATCTACCGCGGGCTTACCGGTGAGCGTTCGGTGCACCTGGCAGACTACCCGCAGGCCGCGGATTACCCGTCTGATGCAGATCTCGTCTCTGCGATGGATGCGACCCGCGCGGTGGCCTCGGCAGCGTCTTCGGTGCGCAAGTCCAATAAGCTGCGCAACCGCTTGCCGCTGCCGAAGCTGACGGTGGCCCTCGACGGGGCGCAGCGCCTGGCAGACTTTGCCGATATCATTCGCGACGAGGTCAATGTCAAGGAAGTTGAGCTTACTGACGACGTCGATTCGGTAGGCACCTTCCAGGTTGTCTGTAACGCGAAGGTCGCCGGCCCGCGGTTGGGCAAGGACGTGCAGCGTGCCATCAAGAACCTCAAGGCGGGCAACTACGAACGCCGCGGCGATGAGGTTGTAGTGGACGGCGATATCGTGCTTGGCCCGGATGAGTACACTGAGCGCCTGCAGGCAGCGAATCCGAAGTCGACCGCGCGTATCGAAGGTCTTGACGGCCTGGTAGTACTTGATACCGAGGTGACCGAAGAGCTTGAGGCCGAAGGCTGGGCGGCGGACGTTATCCGCGGCCTGCAGGATGCCCGCAAGGCTTCTGGGTTCGAGGTTTCCGACCGCATCGCGGCCGTACTCTCTGTCCCCGAGGAGAAGAAGGCCTGGGCGGAGCGTCACGCCGACCACATCGCCGGTGAAGTGCTCGCCACCGATTTCCAGGTGACGACCGAGGCGCTCGATGGTGCGGATGTGCACGAGGTGGTGAAGGGGGTTAGCGCTACCGTCGTCAAGCAGTAGCGCGTAGGTTGCCACCTAAAAAATGATTGCCCAGCCAGTGCGGCTGGGCAATTTTTTATGAGTGATAGGACTTAACGGACCGGGCCAGGCAGGTGGGCGCGCCAGCCGAGGACCACGTTAATGAGGCAGCACAGTGCGAGCACGGCGCCAATGAGGAATAGGGTGGTAAAGCCGAGCAGCGGCGCGAGTGCGCTGAAGGCCATGGGGATAAAGAAGCCGGTATAGGACACCGAGTAGTAGACGGCGGTGAGGCCGGCGAGTTCTTCGGCGCGGGCGATGCGTTGGACCTCGGAGAGACCGGCGACAAGGGCGAGGCCGTAGCCTGCGCCCATGACCGCTGCGCCGGCGATTCCGAGCGGCAGGGAGCGAGTATGGGAGGCAACCGCGCCGAGGATGGTGCCCACAGTGATAACCCCCATGGCAACTGCGGAAGCGCGGGCGGAGCGGCTGGTATCGATGACCTTGCCGAGCATCTGGATGCCGACGCCGCAGCCCAAGGTGATAACGGTCATCAGGCCCGAGAAAGCGATGGGGGCATCGCCGGCGGACTCGGACAAAAGCTGGGGCAGGAGGGCATAGGCGGCGCCAGCGCAGCCGAAGACCCACGGTGCGACCGGCAGGACAATGCGCACGAAGCGGCGGTGTGCTGCGGAGGGGATGTGTAGCATGCGCAGCATGTCGCGGATGCTTAAGTCAAGGAAGGTGTCTTTTACCGTAGCGCCCCGCGGCGGGCGGGTTTCCGGGGTCTTCATCAGCCAGATGGCGGTGGCAACCGTGAGGAGGATGTGCAGGATATACGCCAAGTGGGTGGGCCACGGACCCCATTGGGCCAGTACCGATGCGAGGCCGGCGCCGATGAGGAAACCTAAGGTCAGGCACAGGGAGGCGTGGCGCGGCCCGGCAGCTGGATCGCCGCCAGCGCGGGTGATGAGCTCTGCCACCCATGTGGAGCCGACAGCCATGACGATGCCCAAAGCCAAGCCGCACATGATGCGGCCCACGGCGATGACGAGCGGCTCGTTCGGCGCGATGGATAAGAGGAAAGAACCCAACAGTGACAGCGGTGCGGCAGGCAGCATAGTGGGGCGGCGGCCAATGTAGTCCGAAAGCGGGCCAGAAATGAGCAACGCCGGCACGATGCCGAGCACATAGGCGGCCAAGAGGCCATTGACGGTGACCTGCGAGAAGTGCGACTCCTCGCGGTACATAACTAGGAGAGGGGTGAACTCATTGCCGCCCCACGCGACAGCGACCATGCTGCCAGCGACGGGAAACCATGAGTGTTTGGCAAACTTTTCGGTCATAGTTGATTCCTCGAGTTGGTTAGGTGGGTGTCCAATGCGGAAAGGTAGGCGTCGAGGTCGCCGGTGCGGAGGGCATCGGCAAGCGTGCGGTGCTGATCCACGAAGGTGCGGGCGCGGGCTACGTTGCGGCCAATGGCTGTAGCGGTAAAACGCTGCTGGCGTTCGCGCAGCTGGTGTCCCAGCCCAGCCAGCAGGGTATTGGTACCGCCATCCATGATGATCTGGTGGAAACGCGCATCAAGATGCGCATAGGCATGCAGGTCTGCGCCATCCAACGCAGCGTCTTGTTCCGTGATGGTCGCGTCTAGCTGATCAGCGATGTCCGCGCGCTCGGTGTCAGGCATGGCGCAGATTTTCTCAGCGCAGTGCCTATCTACGAGCAAGCGTGCTTCATAGACCTCGCGGATTTCTTGCGGGCTGATCGGCACGATGAGCGCACCCCGCCTGGGGTAGAGCTGTAGAAAGCCTTCGACCTCTAGGCGCAGGAACGCCTCGTGCATTGGGGTGCGGCTAATTCCCATTTCGGTAGCCAGGGAGGCCTCGGAAAGCATCTGCGAGGGATCGAAGGAGCCGTCGATGATCTTCTCTTTGACGAAGTCATAGGCGCGCTCCGCGGCGGGCTGCATTCGTTCATTGGACATGCATCCATCTTGCATGCAAGCTTGCGTGCAAGCAAGAATATGAGGGTATTTGTGGGGAACGAATCTAGTTAGGCAAACGTGTGACGTGGCACGTATCAGGGTCGAAGAGTAAGCCGTGGCCCATGCCGACCCAGCCGATGAAGGGCGCGTCGGCAAGCGTGTGCGGGGTGTGGACGTGCCCAAGGATCCAGGCATCGGCCTCGCAGGCCTGTATCTCAGCCACGGACAGCGGCAGGCAGGTGCCTTTAGAAAACTCACCGGTGACGGAAGAATGTAGGAGGCCGAGGACGGGGCCGTCGCTGCGGCGGGGAGGAAACTGGAGGCGGCGCGGGTCCGGATCGGTGGCCACCGCTGCGGTTAGAACCGTGGTGTTTCCTATATGAAAGGTATGCACCTGCGTGCCGTGGACCGTGACCTCGGGCGGGAAGTCCAGGCTGTGGTGGGTATCGTGGTTGCCGGAAATGAAGTGGACTTCGTTGAACAGGGTGACAGCATGGGCCATAATGGCGCGGACCTGAGGCACGAACTCGGCCGAGTCCGCGTTGCGGTCAATGATATCGCCCAAGCACACGCACGCCGTGGCCCCACTATTGGCGGCAACCTCGAGTGCTTGCAGGGCCCAGTCCAAGCCGGGGGCGCCGGGGAGACCTAAGTGGAGATCTGAAAAGACGAAGATGCTAGCGGGCATGTGCGGCCTTTCGGGTGTACTGCCAGGCAGGTGGGAAATACGTATTACGGAAATAGTTTGCGCGGGGCTGTGGCTGTTCGTTTGGGGGTGGTGCACCTCCTTTGGTCGCTCGGCGAATCTGCGATTTTTAAGCTTGCGGACTCCATCCCAAAGACAGTCGTGGTTTCCCGCGGGGTCAATCTGGCAACGCACTGTAGGGCGGCGCGGTCGATGTGCCCCCCGAGGCAGGCAGCATGAAGTAAGGGGGCTTTGTGTGCTCAGGCTTACCGGTTGGACGAGGTGTCCTTGAACAACGTAAATGTATGACGTTGCATGCGAGTGGCGATGAGATGGAAAGAAATAAAAGCTTTAATTAACGGTGCACAAACACCCAGGAGTGCGCCCGTGAGCGCGCCTATTAAACTGGGCCGCATGCAACGCTGGGTTTTACATATCGACATGGACGCGTTTTTCGCCTCCGTCGAGCAGCTGACCCGGCCTACGCTGCAGGGACGTCCCGTTTTGGTGGGAGGCACCAGTGGGCGCGGCGTGGTGGCCGGCGCCTCCTATGAGGCGCGCGAGTACGGCGCGCATTCGGCCATGCCGATGTATCGCGCGCAGCAGCTTGTTGGACTTCGCGCGGTGGTAGTGCAGCCGCGCCGGGCGGTGTATGCGGCGGCCTCGCGGCGCGTCTTCGGCATCATCGCGCAACACGTGGAGGTTATCGAGCAGCTTTCCATCGATGAGGCTTTTATGGAACCCGCCGCCCTCGAAGGAGCGACCGCGGAGGAGGTCAAGCGCTGGGCGAATGAGCTGCGCGCGCTCATTCGGGAGGAGACGGGGCTGCCGTGCTCCATTGGGGCAGGATCGGGCAAACAATTTGCCAAGATTGGATCGGGCGAAGCGAAGCCTGATGGCACCTTTGTTATCCCAGCGGAGCGCCAGCTAGATATGCTGCATCCCCTCGCGGTGAACAAGCTGTGGGGAGTTGGCCCGGTGACTGGTGCGAAGCTCAAGTCCATCGGCGTAGAAACCATTGGGCAGCTAGCGGCGATGACGCGTAAGGAAGTAGAGATTTCCATCGGCAGTGTGGTGGGGCTGCAGCTGTGGCAGCTGGCCCGCGGCATTGATGACCGCGAGGTGGCGCCGCGTGCTATCTCTAAGCAGATTTCTACCGAGCACACCTACCCGAAAGACCTGCAGACCGCCCCTGAGGTCGATGCAGCCATCACTCGCGCGGCGGAGGGCGCTCACCGCCGGCTGCTTAAGGATGGCCGCGGCGCGCGCACCGTAACGGTGAAGCTGCGCATGGCGGATTTTCATATCGAATCGCGTTCGACCACCTTGCCCTACGCGACTGACGACGCCGCCGTGCTCACCGCTGCCGCCTTCAAGCTTGCCCGCTACCCCGATGAGCTGGGGCCCATCCGCTTGGTGGGGGTGAGCTATTCCGGGCTAGAGGCCGCTCGCCAAGACGTGCTTTTTCCGGAGCTCGACCGCGAGATCGTGCGCCCTGCACCGGCAGATACGGACTATGAGACTGGGGTGAGCGACGACGCAACGCCGACCATTCCAGCGCCTACGGTGACGGTGGAAGAAGAAACCGATAACCAGTGGCACGCCACGCAGGATGTTTTCCACGCCGATTACGGACACGGCTGGATTCAAGGCGCCGGCCACGGGGTGGTGAGCGTGCGCTTTGAAACCCGCGCCACGGGTCCCGGGCGCACCAAATCCTTCGCGGCTAATGATCCCGCGCTCGTGCCAGCAGACCCGCTCGACTCACTGGATTGGCAGGACTGGCTGACCAGCGAGGACTAGCCCTCCTGAGCAAAAAGCTCTGCCGGATCGGTGCCGGTGGCTAGCGCCGCCGCGAGCAGGATTCGGGCTTGGCTCGGGCGGAACCATCCGGCGTTGATGGCGCCACGCTTCCCCAGGCTCGCGCCACCGCCGTCGCCACCGTAAGCCAGCGCCGTCGGGCCATAGGGTGTGCGGGTAGAAATGATGACGGGGAGGCCGGCGTGGAGGGCGTCGGCAAGCGCGCGGCCCATCTCCTCGCCCATATTGCCCGAGCCCATGGCCTCCACAATGAGGCCAGAGGTGGGGGAGTTTACGGCGGCGTCGACCAGCAGGCGCCCCGCTCCCGGATAGGCGGGGATGATCTCGATATGCTGCGGCGCCAGCGGGGCAGGATTCAAACGCGGGGTGGTGCCAGGAACGGGCAGCGACTCAAACCCGCGCAGGTCACTGGTGTGTCGCTTGCGCGCACCGCGCGCCGGGATGGTCTCCCCGCCAAAGCAGAGGAAAACCCCAGGGCGCCCGCTGGCCGCAAGCTCGCGGGCAGCGCGCAGATTGGTGGGGCCGTCGGCCGCGGGGTGATCGTAAGCGCGCTGCGCGCCTGTAAGCACGATGGGTTTTGCCCCTCCACAGAAAATCTCCAACGCCAACGCGGTTTCCTCCATGGAGTCGGTGCCATGGGTGATGATCACGCCACCGATGTCCTCGTGCGCGGTGTGCTCATTGACCACCGCAATGAGCTCATCGAGGTCCGCCAAAGTAATAGAGGAGGAGTCGAGCTGGCGAAACTCCACTACCTCGGCGTCGATTTCAGCGGCAAGGTCTGCGCCGGAGATGGTGGGAACCAGGGAACCATCGGCCACGGTGGTGCACGCGATCGTGCCGCCGGTGGCTATCAAAGCAAGTCGGGTCATGTACTCAAGGTTAAAGAAATCTCCGCCCACGCGGCGGGCGCAGCCCGGAAAAAGCTGGTGCAGCTGTAAACTGATGGGAGTTTAGAACCCAGACGTGAGGAGTTAGAAGTGAAATTCCGCAAGTTTAGCGCCGCGTGCCTCGCACTGACCGCGGCCACCGCCCTGGCCGCCTGCTCTTCCGACGACGAGCAGGACGATACCGCCAGCACCAACACCGAGGCTCAGGAATCTGCCTCTTCTGACGGCGATTCCGCTGCCCCAGCGCTGCCGTCCCCGGCAGATCTCAACGCCATCTTGGCCAAGGCCACGGATCCGAACGCTTCTGAGCAGGAAAAGACCGCCACCGTGCAGGGCGGCGAGACCGCACCGGAAATCTTTGACACCATGGCACAGTCCAAGGCGGAATCCGGTGCCGAGTTCGAGGTCGTCGATCCTGTGCTTCCGGGCTATGACCCGCAGTCCGTGCTGACCACCGTGAACTTCACCACCGCTGACGGCCAGCAGCAGACCGCTGACCAGGTGGAGTTCGTCTACGAAGATGGTACCTGGAAGCTTTCCAAGGCCTGGGCTTGCACGCTCATCCAAAACACCGTGCCGCCAGAGCAGGTTCCGGAGATGTGCGCGGATACCGGCGCCGGTGCCTCTGCACCCGCCCCGGCACCGGCCGAGGGCGATGCAGCTCCTGCCGAAGGCGACGCCCCCGCGGCCGGCGCCGAGCAGGCGCCAGCTGAGGCTCCTGTAGAAGCCCCGGCCGAGTAACTAGGAAAAGTTCAGCTCCGTCAGGCTCGACTGCACCACGCGCAGCTCCGAGCCGGCGGCGCCATAAATGACCTTCGTGTCGAAAGACACGTTACCGCCCACGGGCAGCGGCTTGCTCAGGTCTACCGTGATGTTGCCCTTGGATTGGGTGCTGGAGTCCACAACCTTGAGCTCCTTGTCCTCCAACTCCGTGCCCTGGGCCTGACCCTCAAAGGACAGTGCGCCTAGCGACGGCCGCTGTTCTACCTCCACGTTGAGCTTGACCTGGTCGCCCTCGATGGAAGCGACCGTATAGCGCGTGGTCTGCAGCAGGGTGGACTCGCCGGTAACGCGCGAATCCACCGTCCAGCTCGCTCCCGTGCCTACCTCCTCGGTGGGGAAAACCACGGGTAGGGCCGTCAGCTTCATAATTGCCTGTTCGACAGAGCCACGGGCTTCATCCGTGGCCTCCTGGGGTGCGGCAAGGCGCAAGGAATTCATCTGGCCATTGTCTTGGCCACGCCAGCCAAATTGGAATCCCTCGGCCGAAGAGACGTCGGTGTCGCCAGAAGTTTCCGGCGCACCGGCAGTGACAAAGGCATTGCGGGTGGCGGGCAGCTGATCTTCGACATCCTCGCTGGCCTTATCTACCTTGGCCGATAGCGGCAGGGTAGTGGTGGTGGATTCGACGTCGGAAGCCCGAAACTTCTCGGCCGCTGACTTTTTGAGCAGGTCCTGCGAAAAACCCTCGGTAACGCGGTAGTTCACGTCCTGCGTGGAGTCGATATCGCGGTATTCCAGGAGCTTTTTCTCCCCGGTGCCGGGATTGTCCACGGTGACGCGTGGGGCGTCGATAGTCAGGCCAACGGGCTGTTCTACCGCGGGTCCAGGCTTTTCATAGGAACACGCCGTAAGCGCTACGGCGGCTGTGGTCAGGGCTGCAAAAACTTTGACTCGAAACACGCTTACCAAAATACCGGACGCTCCCGTTTAGAATAGAGCGGGTGAGTCAAAAACGAAGGAGCAAGACAGGACTTATCGCCGCGGTTGTCATCGCCGTGGCGCTGGTGGACCAAGCCGTGAAGCAAGTAATGCTCTCCATCCTTACGGAGGGCGAGCCCCTGCCGGTCATAGGGGACTGGTTTCGGTTTACCCTGCTTTTTAACCCTGGCGCCGCCTTTTCCATGGGCGGGGAGGGATCGACGTGGCTTTTTACCACCATTCAGCTGGTCTTTGTGCTCGGCGTGGCCGTTGCCGCCCCGCGCATTACCCACTCCGGCCAGGCGGTGGGTCTAGCGCTCATCGCCGGTGGCGCGTTGGGTAATTTCGCTGACCGCATCTTCCGTGCCCCCGGCTTCTGGTTTGGCCACGTGGTGGACTATATTTCGGTCGGCTCTTTCGCCGTGTTCAATATTGCGGACGCGGCCATTACCTGCGGCGTGGTGCTGTTCATCATCGCCATGGTGCTGGAGGAAAGGAAGGCCGAGCATGAATAGGCAGATGCGCAGCTTCCCCATTCCTGAAGGCCTAGAAGGCATGCGTGCCGACGCCGCCCTGGCCAAGCTTCTCGGCCTTTCCCGGAGCGCCACCGCGCAGCTGTGCGCCGAGGGCAACGTGACCATCGATTCCCAGGAGCTGGGCAAGTCCGAGCGGTTGACCTCCGGCAACGTGGTCTCGGTGCTTTTGCCGGAGCCAGAAAAGCCGTTGCTGCCGCGCGAAGAGCTGGTCGAGGGCATGGACGTGCTCTACAGCGATGCCGATATTATCTGCGTGCATAAGCCGGTGGGCGTGGCCGCGCACCCCAGTGTGGGCTGGGACGGGCCGACGGTGATTGGCGGGCTGCGCGCGGCCGGTTATACAGTCGCTTCGTCCGGGCCGACCGAGCGCCAGGGCATCGTGCACCGCCTCGATGTGGGCACGTCTGGCGTGATGGTCGTGGCTTCCTCGGAGCGCGCTTATTCCGCGCTCAAGCATGCTTTTAAGTACCGCAGCGTAAAAAAGACCTACCACGCCGTGGTGCAGGGCCTGCCGGATCCCATCGAGGGCACCGTCGATGCGCCTATCGGCCGTCACCCCAAGTCGGGCTGGAAATTCGCCGTGCTTGACGACGGCAAAGCGGCCGTCACCCATTACAGCCTCATCGAGGCCTTCCGCGAGGCCAGCCTCATCGAGGTGCACCTAGAGACCGGCCGCACCCACCAGATCCGCGTGCACATGTCCGCCACCGGCCACCCGTGCGTGGGCGATCCGATGTACGGCTCGGATCCGAACCTAGCTAAGCGCCTTGGGCTTAAGCGCCAGTGGCTGCACGCGGTAAAACTCGGCTTTACTCACCCCGGCACCGGCAAGTGGTTCGAGATTGAAGCGCCGTACCCGGCCGATCTCGAGCACGCCTTGGAGGTTCTGCGGGGATGAGGAAGGTCTACCGGCGGCGTCGGCTAGCGGCCTTGGCGGTGCTTGCGGTGCTTTTCCTCGCCGCGCTCGCGCTTTTTGGCGCCCTAGGGACCCAGGCTTCTTCGCAGGTGCAAGGAGACCAGCTCGGCCCGGATGGTGAATCGCGAGCGGAGTATATTGCGCGCGTGTCCGGCAGCGACATTCCAGACGCGCCTGCCTACGCCCTTGTCACCTTCGACGAGGACCTGCCGCCCGTAGCCGCCGCGGCCGCCGTTGCCGCAGCGCCGCGCATGGACGCCATCCTTATCGGTTCCACCGCCCCCATCGACGTGCCCGAACCCACCGCCGGTGAGGATCGCGCCGCTGTCATCCAGCGCGCTTTCGACCGCATCGATGCCTCCTATGGCCAGCGTCCCACCGCGGTGAGCGCGGCAGTGGTGTGGGGGTCGGGCGCCCAGCTTGCCGACGTCGCCTCCACCCCCTCCGTCGCCGCCGTCGAACCCGCACCCGCGGACGCCGCCTGGGGCAGCTTCGCCATCCGCCCTCCCAGCTAATATCGCCCTCCTAGGCCCTATGGCGCGCGGTGGCCGCCCAGCGCTTTTAGCATCTAGGGCATGGAACACATTCGGGCCTATATAGCGGCACTCAACTCGGCGATGGATATCCTCGCCGAGGCTGCCGATGCCTCCGCCGCGGACCTTACCGCAGCGGGCATGCCCGATGCTGCAGCAGAATCCATATCGCAGCTCGCGCAGGTCTACTTCGGGACCACCAACTTTCGCCGCCGCCAACGACGTGCGGTGGACGGGGCCCGCCGCAACCGGCATTCGCTGCCGACGCTGGAGGTCATCGAAAAGCATGCCCGGCGCGCGCCCACCCAAGCCCGCGCCTGGGCCCTGCGCGCCGAGCTCACCCATATTGCGTGCGATACGCAGGAGATGGAAAGGCGTGCCCGCAAGAAGCTGCGTGAGATGCGCGCGCCGCGCGAACCCAAGCCGGGGGTGCGTTTGCGGCGCCGCGCCGCCGGAAAGCCGTGGACTCTGTCTATCACTGGCCCTTCTGCGCTGATTGCAGAACTTCACCAGCATGCCGGCTCGCTTGCCGACGTCGCCTCCTTCTTCCGCACCGGCACCAGTGCCGCCACCTCCACCGTGCGCACCAACGTTGTGGTGCCGCTGGATAAGTTGGTTGGCGTGGCCCATGGCAGCGACGATGTAGTGCTGACCATGACCAATGGCGCGCAGATTACGGGTGCCGAACTGGCCCAGCGCGCGCTAGCCGAGGAGGGATTTGTCACCCTGCTCCACCCCGTAGAGGGCCCAGTGAACCTGTACCGCATGCGCCGTGGGGCTACCTGGAAGCAGTTCATGATGGCCGCGGCGGAAAATCCCACGTGCCCGGTGAAGGGCTGCCATAAGCCTGCCGATGAGTGCCAGGTCCACCACATTTTCAGTTGGGCCGGCGGGGGATGGACCAATGCGAAGAACCTCACCACCGCCTGTGCTTACCACAATGGCCGCAATGATGACCATCGCACCGGCCCGCCGCGCAACGGCCGCTTCGAGCGCACGGCCCGCGGCGTGCGCTGGGTCAACCCCTGGGATCCGCCCCCACCGGACCTCGTCGATACTGGGCCCACGAATACGACCACCGCGTAGGCTAGACCCATGTCCTCACAGCAGCCCTTTTCGCAGTGGATGCCCAACTACAAGTTTGCCTATATCGCCGCGTGGGTCGCGGTGGTAGTTTCCGGCATCGCGCTTCTTATCAGCCTAGTCACCGGCGGCTCCTCGATGACGCTGGTGTTTTCCGGGATCGTATGTGCCTATGGCATCTTTCTCGTCGTGGTAATGCCGCGCTGGGCGCTGCGAGCAGAAGAGGAACAGGCGGCGCGTCGCCGTGCCCGCGCCGCCCGCGAGGAACTTAAGCGCTCCTAGCCATGCGCACCAAGTCGGCGACGTAAATCGCCACCGCCACGCCGATGATGCCGAAGCCGATCCAGCGGTGCGTCGAAAAGTGCTCGTGGGTGACAAAGAGCGCCCACAGCATCTGCATGATGGGGGTGAGGTATTGGAGCATGCCGATCGTCGATAAGCGCAGCGTCCGTGCGCCCTCTGCAAAGCAGAGTAGCGGCAGCGCGGTAATCAAGCCGGCGCTGACTAAAAGCAGCGCGTGGCCGACGCCCTCGCTGGCGAACGTGCCCTGGCCGCTTGTTTCTAGCCACAGGATGTATCCCACCGCCAACGGTGACATCACGAGCGCCTCCGCTGCGACCGAGACGGCCGAGGACACCCGAACCTGCTTTTTGAGCAGCCCATAAAAGCCGAAGCTGAACGCCAGCAGCAGCGAAATGTATGGCGCCTGGCCGGTAAAGAACGTCAAATACAGCACCGCGATGGCCGCAACGCCCACCGCGCCGGCTTGCCACGGCCGCAGCCGCTCTTTCAAAAACACCATGCCGAGGGCGACCGACACCAAGGGATTGATGAAATACCCCAGCGCCGCATCGGCCACGTGGTTGCTATTAATCGCCACCACGTAGGTGCCCCAATTGACCGTGATGAATACACCTGCGGCCGCAAGCCAACCCCACGTGCGCTTGTCCATGCGCACCATTTCGCGCCACCGGCCGCCGAGGAGCAAAAATCCGGTGACTAAAACCGCGGTCCACAACACGCGGTGAGCCAAGATTTCTAGCGGCGATGCCGGCAGCAACAGAGGGAAGAATGCGGGGAAAAATCCCCACATGATGTAGGCGGCGAGAGTGTAGAGCATCACAAAATAATAGCCCATTTTGACCGCCCCGCTATGATGAGCCGCATGGCCAAAAACTCCTCCTTCGTCCACCTGCACAACCACACCGAGTTTTCCATGCTGGACGGCATGGCCAAGGTCGATATGCTGGCAGACGAGGTGGTCCGCCAAGAAATGCCGGCCGTCGGCATGACCGACCACGGCAATATGTATGGCTCTGATGCCTTCTACCGCCGCATGACCGGCGCCGGCGTCAAGCCCATCATCGGCATCGAGGCGTATATGGCGCCCGAATCCCGCTTCAACAAAAAGCGCGTGCTGTGGGGCACGCCGGACCAAAAGCGCGACGACGTCTCCGCGTCCGGTGCCTACCTCCACCAAACGATGATTGCGGAGAATGCCACCGGCCTGCGCAACCTCTTTACCTTGTCCTCGCTGGCTTCCTACGAAGGCCAGTTGGGCAAGTGGCCGCGCATGGACGCCGAGCTCATCGCCGAGCATGCCGACGGCATCATCGCCACCACCGGTTGCCCTTCTGGCGACGTCCAGACCCGCCTGCGCCTCGGCCAGTTCAACGAGGCGCTGGAGGCCGCGGCCATGTGGCAGGACATCTACGGCAAGGACAACTTCTTTTTGGAGTTGATGGACCATGGGCTGGACATCGAAAAGCGCACGCGCGATGGCCTGCTAGAAATCGGACGCAAGCTGGACTTGCCGCCGCTGGTGACCAATGACTGCCATTACGTGTTGGAGTCCCAGGCGCCTGCGCACGAGGCGATGCTGTGCGTGCAGACTGGCAAAACTTTCATGGACCCGGACCGCTTCAAGTTCGGCGGCACCGGCTACTACATTAAGTCGGCCGCGCAGATGCGCGAGACCTGGGACGATATGATTCCAGACGGCTGCGATAACACCCTGTGGATTGCCGAGCGCGTGCAAGACTACGGCGAAATCTGGGAAGAACACACCCACGATCGCATGCCTATTGCCGACGTCCCCGAGGGTCACACCCCAACCTCCTGGCTCACCCATGAGGTGATGGAGGGCCTGCAAGCGCGCTTCCCCGGCCGTGATGTTCCGGAGGAGTATATCGAGCGCGCCAAGTATGAGATCTCTGTTATCGAGATGAAAGGCTACCCGTCCTACTTCCTCATCGTGGCCGAGCTCATTAAGCATGCGCGCTCCGTGGGTATTCGTGTGGGGCCGGGCCGTGGCTCGGCGGCCGGCGCGCTCGTCGCCTACGCGCTGACCATTACCAATATCGACCCGCTGGAACACGATCTCCTCTTCGAGCGATTCTTGAACCCAGAGCGCCCGTCCGCACCCGATATCGATATCGACTTCGATGACCGCCGTCGCGGCGAAATGATTACCTATGCGGCCGAGCGCTGGGGTGAGGACAAGGTGGCGCAGGTGATTACCTTCGGCACGGTGAAGACCAAGCAGGCCATTAAGGACTCGGCCAAGGTGCACTTTGGCCAGCCCGGCTTCCAGATGGCCGACCGCATCAACGGCGCGCTGCCGCCTGCCATCATGGCCAAGGACATTCCACTCAAGGGCATCACGGACCCGGACCACGAGCGCTACTCCGAGGCCGCCGAGGTCCGCCAGATGGTGGAATCCGACCCAGATGTGAAGAAGATTTATGACACGGCGCGGGGTTTGGAGGGCGTCGTCAGGCAGGCGGGCGTGCACGCCTGTGCGGTGATTATGGCTTCGGTTCGCCTCATGGACCACATCCCTATGTGGAAGCGCCCGGCCGACGGCGCTTATATCACCGGCTGGGATTACCCGGCGTGCGAGGCCATCGGTCTGCTGAAGATGGACTTTTTGGGCCTGCGTAACCTCACCGTTATCGGCGATGCGATTGAAAACATCAAGCGCAACCGCGGCGAAGAAATCCACCTGGAGCAGCTGCATGCTGACGACCCCAAGGTCTCCAAGGTCTATGACCTGCTCTCGCGCGGCGATACGCTGGGTGTTTTCCAGCTCGACTCCGGCGGAATGCAGGAGCTTCTCAAGCGCATGAAGCCGACCGGCTTTAAGGATATTGTGGCCTCCCTTGCGCTCTACCGCCCGGGCCCGATGGGCGTGAACGCCCACTGGGACTACGCGGACCGCAAGAACGGCCGTAAGGAAATCACTCCAATTCACCCGGAGTTGGAAGAGCCGCTCAAGGAAATCCTGGATGAGACCTACGGCCTCATCGTCTACCAGGAGCAGATCATGCGTATCTCGCAAAAGGTCGCCAACTACACGGCCGGCGAGGCAGATGGTTTCCGTAAGGCGATGGGTAAGAAGAAGCCGGAAGTGCTGGCGCAGCAGTACGACAAGTTCTGGGGCGGTATGCAAGAAAACGGCTACTCCAAGTCCGCCATGGATGCGCTGTGGGGCACCATCGAGCCCTTCGCGTCCTACGCGTTTAATAAGTCCCACGCCGCGGGCTACGGCTTGGTGTCCTTCTGGACGGCCTACCTCAAGGCCTACTATGCGCCGGAGTACATGGCCGCGCTGTTGACCTCGGTGGGCGATAAAAAGGATAAGTCCGCTATTTACCTGTCGGACTGCCGACACCTGGGCATCAAGGTGCTGCCGCCGTCCGTCAATGAGTCCGAAGAGGACTTCCAGGCGGTGGGAGAGGATATCCGCTTCGGCATGGGTGCTATCCGCAACGTTGGCTCGGAAGTGGTGGAATCCATCATCAAATCCCGCCACGACAAGGGCGCGTTTACCTCCTTTAGCGATTATCTGGACAAGATCGAGCTCGCCGCCTGCACCAAGCGCGTGACAGAAGCGCTCATTAAGGCCGGTGCCTTCGATGACTTGAACCACCCGCGCAAGGGTCTCATGCTCATCCACGAGGACGCGGTGGATGCGGTGCAAACCACCAAGAAGGCCGCGGATAAGGGACAGTTCGATCTCTTCGCTGGAATTGGCGGGGGAGAGGACGATGCGGCCTCGAGCGCCTTTGCCTTGGATATTCCAGAAGACAACTGGGATCGCAAACACGAACTTGCCCTCGAGCGCGAGATGCTGGGCCTTTACGTTTCCGGCCACCCGCTCGATGGCTTCGAGGAGGCGCTGGCCGCGCAGACGGATACCCCACTGACCAAGATCCTCAACGACGAGGTCCATAACGGCCAAGAGCTCATTATCGGTGGCATTATTTCGGGCGTGGACCGCCGCTTCTCTAAGCGCGATGGTTCGCCGTGGGCCATTGTCACGGTGGAAGACCACAACGGCGCGCAGGTGGAAATCTTGGTCTTCAACAAGGTGTACTCGCTCGTCGCCCCGCAGATTGTGGAGGACAATATCATCCTCGCGCGCGTGAACGTCAAGGTGCGCGATGAGCGTCGCTCCCTGTTCTGCTCTGATATCCGCGTCCCAGACCTCGGTCCTGGCGGTGGCGCCGGTCTGCCGCTGCGCCTGACTTTGCGCACGGATCAGTGCACCATGGAAAACATTGCCCGGCTCAAGCAGGTCCTGCTCAAAAACCAGGGCGAGTCAGACGTGTACCTCGAGCTTGTCGACGGCTCCGAGTCCACCACCATGATCCTCGGCGACCACCTGCGCGTGGAGCGATCCGGCAACCTCATGGGCGACCTCAAGGCCACAATGGGCGCGGGCATTTTAGGCTGAATTTAAACTCGGCGGAGGCAGGCGCCCTCCACTAATCTAGACAGCACAGTCTATCTCGATGGAGGAAACCTGATGGTTAACAAGATTCGTACCACCCACGTCGGCTCACTGCCGCGCACCCCGGAGCTGTTGGAAGCCAACCTGCAGCGCGGGGAGCTGCCGGCCGCGGAGTTTCAGGGGATTTTGGAGGCTGCGGTGGCGGACGTCGTCAAGCGGCAGCTCGATCTCGGCCTCGATATCATTAACGAGGGCGAGTACGGCCATATCACCTCTGGCGCGGTGGATTATGGCGCGTGGTGGAACTATTCGTTTAGCCGCTTGGGCGGGCTGACGATGACGGATACCGACCGCTGGGAATCGGCCGAGGTGGTGCGATCTAAGCCGGGTGAGCCGCGGCTGACGTCGTTTATTGATCGCCGCGACCGCGCGTTGTTCTCGGAGGCCTATAGTGATCCGGATTCTGGTATCTTCACCGGCCGCGCCAAGGTGGCGAACCCAGAGTTCACCGGCCCTGTAACCTACATCGGCCAGGACGAGGTTGCCGCCGATGTTCGCCTGCTTGCCGACGCCCTCCCAACCGGCACCCCCGGCTTCATCGCCGCCCTTTCGCCCGGCTCGGCAGCGCGCCTGACCAACCGCTACTACGACGATGAGCATGAGCTGCTTGCCGACGTCGGCCGTGCCATGCGCACCGAATACCAGGCCATCACCGATGCTGGGCTTACTGTGCAATTCGACGCGCCCGACCTGGCCGAGGCTTGGGACCAAATCAATCCGGAGCCGTCGGTCGAGGACTTCCGCGGTTTTATTCGCGAGCGTATCGACGTCCTCAATGATTCCATCTCTGGCCTGCCCAAGGAACAAACGCGCCTGCATATCTGCTGGGGCTCCTGGCACGGCCCGCACGTTACCGACGTGCCCTTTGCGGATATTGTCGAGGAAATCCTGCGTGCCGAGGTCGGCGGATTCTCCTTCGAGGCCGCTTCGCCGCGCCACGCGCATGAGTGGCGCGTGTGGCAGGACCACGCGCTGCCGGAAGGCACCGTGATTTACCCGGGCGTGGTCTCGCACTCCACCAACGCGGTAGAGCATCCGCGCCTCGTGGCCGATCGCATCATCCAATTCGCTGAAGTAGTCGGCCCAGAAAACGTCATCGCGTCGACCGACTGCGGCCTGGGCGGCCGCCTGCACCCCCAGATTGCTTGGGCGAAGCTGCAGTCCTTGGTCGAGGGCGCGGAGATTGCTACCCGAGAACTCTTCTAAAACGCATAAAGCCGCTCCGGAGCTCCGGAGCGGCTCAATTATTCAGTGCTTAGAAGCGCACGCCCAGCTGCTTGAGGGCGTTCTTCATTGGCTCCAGCACAGCCGGGTTCACCTTGGCAACCATGGTGAAGGCCTGCAGCAGCGCAGCAACGAGGCTGGCAGCCACGGTAACCCAACTCATGACCTCGAGGAACTTCTCTGGGGAGGAAGAACCCCAGATAGGAAGCTTCTTGAGTGCCTCGATCTGTTGTGCCTCTGCCTCCTCGGCTACGCAGTCCGGCTCCTTTGGCATTCCGGAAGAGCCGTAGCCGTTGGCCAGGCCCTGCATGAGCTCCTGCGGGGTGCGGGCGGAAGATCCGAGCTCGCCGCTCTTGATCTTCTTGAGGTGTTCTTCCTTGGCGTTGTCGACCTCGGCCTGGCATTCAGCCGAAATCTCCTTCGCCTTATCTTCTGCGGCAGAAGCGGTAGCTGGTGCAACGAGGCCCGCTGCCACGGCGGTGGCGGCGACGAGCGAAATGCTGAGACGGTTGCGCATGGTTCTCCTTTAGAGTGAGAGGTATTAGCCTCAAATAATTTAGCAGGTAAACCCCGGAAGGTCTATGGCAAAAGCTTGCGCACCTGCGCCGGCAACAGCGCATAGAACTCGTCGACGGTTTTCGGCAGGAATCCCAGCGCCCCGCCAATCAGGGCGCCAAGACCTACCAAACCAGCCACGATGCCCACGCCGGCAGCGACGCTGCTGCCGCTGCTGCCGTTGCTGGAACCGTCGGAGCTGCCGGATGCGGTAGGGGAGTCGGCGTTGTTGGAGGCGTCGGCAAGCAGGTCCTTGACGGAGAACACGGTGGTGGTGCCGGATACCTCGTTGCCGGCGATGAGGAGCGCGTCATCGGTAGGGGACTCTGCAGCGGGAACGAAGGCTAGGCCCTCTGGTCCGAGGTCGCCGGCCTGGGTGGTGGCAGCGACATCGTCCTCGTCGTAGCCAACGGAGAAATCGCGATTGTTGACGTAGGTGACAAACTGTGCCTCGGCGGGGGTGGTTACGTCGTAGACAAAGATGCCGCCCACGCGCTCTGCGCCGATGAAGGCGTAGGTGCGATCGCCAACCTTGCCGATGGTCAAGGCTTCCGGCTCTGGTCCCTTGTTATCGGAGCGGTCATCGAAATCCGGATCCTCGTTATCGGCGTTGAAGTTCAGGCCGGGCATATCCTTGGTGATGTTCTCGAAGTCCGAGCCGGAGTCGAAGACGACGTTGCCCTCGGCGTCGTAGATGCTAAAAGAGCGCGAGCCATAGGAATACAGGCCGTCGAAACATTCCTTTTCTTCGTTCCAGCCAGAAGCGTTGGTGAGCTTGAGGTTGCCGGCAAACTTCTTATCCTCAATGCCCTCGGGGAGCTCGAGGCCGTCGCAGACCTTGCCGTCCTTTACTAGGTCCTTGAGCTCTACTTCGTCGGTATAGCCTCCCCACTCGCGGGCATCGCCCTCGTTGGCGGTGGCGAAATAGGTCTGACCTTCTGCCTCGAAAGCGCCGATGGAGTCCGGCATGGACAGGCCCTTGACCGGGATGGTGCGCAGCTCCGCCACGTCATCCTTATTGGACGGATCCACCGGCACTTGGGAGTGGTCTGCAATATGAGCGGGGATTACCTTTTCCACGGTGGCGGACTCGATATCGATGATCGCGATGGCGTTGTTTTCCTGCAGCGTGGCATAGGCCTTGCCGCCCGCGGAAGAAATATATTCCGGCTCGAAGTCGCGCGAAGGCTGGTTATGGTGCTCGGAGGGGCCAAAGACACGGATCGAGGGGTCGAGGTCGGCGGTGTCAAAGGCGGTGAAGTCGGCCGTGTGGACGTCGCCAAGCGCGGGCGCCGCGACGTCCTCGGGCAGGCTGATGACGGAAATGGAGCCCTCTGGGTCCTTGAGGTAGGCGGTGCCCTCGGCGTTGAGGGCGTCGGAAGGCTCGCCCTCGTTGGCTACCAGCGCGTGGCGGCCGTCGGCGGTGAGGTGCACGTTATCGGGCAGGGCGCCAACGCCTACGCGCCCAAGCTCCTCGCCGGTTTCGGCATTGAAGAACAGCGCCTCGCCGTTGTCGGTTTTGTCCGCCTGCTGCACCGCGGCAACGGCCAGGCCATCGGGGCGCACGGCTACGGAGTTGATTTCCTTGTCCCCGCCGGCGGAGATGGCGCCGATCTTGCGCGGCTGGGTGGGATCGGAGGCGTCGAGGATATCGACCTCGCCGGAGCGCGCATTGACGGTGAGGATGCGCTGGGACGCAGCGTGGTAGGCGACGATTTCGGCGGCGGATTTGCCCAGGACGCCGGATTCATGGGAACCGATGGGGGTCAGCTGTAGTGCGGCGTTGGGGGCGGAGTGTTCCAGCACGTTATCCACGATGTGGGCGTGTGCGGCCGGGGCACAGGCGAGGACGAGCGAGGAGGTAACGCAGAGAGAGATGCGCTTGAGCATAAGTATTCCTTTCTTGTGGTTATGTCCACTATTGCTGATGGAGGTAACGGTGCAACTAAAGGACAGTGAATTTCCAGTGAATGGGTAGACTGTCAAGACATGACTGATTCGACCATCCATGCATCCGATATCCAGCAGGCGCAGGCGCGGATTAGCTCGGAAATCGCCCCGACTCCGCTGCAGTACTGCGCCCGGCTGTCGGACGAGACGGGCTGCGAGGTCTATCTCAAGCGCGAGGATCTGCAGGACGTGCGCTCCTATAAGATTCGCGGCGCGTTAAACGGTATGTCGAATGTTCCCCAGGAGGAGCGCGGCCGGGGAATTGTTACGGCGTCGGCCGGCAACCATGCGCAGGGCGTGGCCTATGCCTGCCGCACGATGGGGATTGCAGGCAAGATTTTCGTGCCGGAGCCCACGCCGATGCAAAAGCGCGACCGCATCCTGATCCACGGCGGTGACCAGGTGGAACTGGTGGTGGTCGGCGCCAACTTCGATGAGGCAGCTGCCGCCGCGCATGCCGACGCCGCCGAGCGCGACGCCACCTTCATCGAGCCCTTCGACGCCCGCGATACCATCACCGGACAAGGCACGGTTGCGGCGGAAGTTCTGGCGCAGCTTTCGGCCAAGGGCAAGTCTCTCGATACCATCGTCGTTCCTGTGGGAGGCGGCGGCCTGATTTCTGGCATCACCTCCTACGTGGCGGATATGGCGCCGCAGACCCGGGTGGTGGGTATGGAGCCGGAGGGGGCGGCGTCGCTAAGAGCGGCGTTTGACCACGGCGGCCCAGTCACGCTCGAGGAGGTCGACCCCTTCGTGGATGGCGCGGCCGTCAAGCGCCTTGGCGCGCTGCCCTATGAGATTTTGGAAGCCAATCGCGAGCGCCTGATCTTCGACACCGTATCCGAGGGCGCGGTGTGCACGGACTTGCTCAACCTGTATCAAAATGAGGGCATCATTGCGGAGCCAGCCGGCGCACTGTCGGTGGCGGGCTTGCACCAATTGGACCTGGAACCAGGCTCAACGGTGGTGTGCGTAATTTCCGGCGGCAATAACGATGTGCTGCGCTACGCCGAAATCATGGAACGCTCCCTGGTCCACCGCGGCCTGAAGCATTATTTCTTGGTGAATTTCCCGCAGGAGCCGGGCCAGTTGCGCCATTTCTTGCACGAGATTCTGGGCCCGACCGATGACATCACGCTCTTTGAATATCTCAAGCGCAATAACCGCGAGACGGGCGCCGCGCTGGTGGGCCTGCAGCTTAGCCGTGCCGAAGATCTCGAGGGCCTGCTAGAGCGCATGGGAGAATCCAAGATTTCGGTGCAGTACCTCAAGCCCGGCACCCCCGAGTATGAATTCCTCGTGGCCTAATGCAGGATTCTTATCGTCGCCCAGTAGGCCAGGTTGAACACGAAATTGAAATTAAGCGGTCCCGGTTTATTACCTTGATTGGTCGCGTCACTAATGAGGAAGAAGCCCGCGCGTTTATCGACGCCGCCCGCAGCCGCTTTCCCGACGCCCGTCACCATTGCTCTGCCTACGTCTACCACGTCGATGGCGCAAACCCGGTGGAGCGATCCTCCGATGATGGTGAGCCCTCCGGCACAGCCGGAAAGCCGATGCTGGACGTGGTGAAGGGCTCCGGCATGCTCGATGTGTGCGCGGTAGTCGTGCGCTACTTCGGCGGCATCAAGTTGGGGGCCGGCGGGTTGGTGCATGCCTATGGTGGTGCGGTGAGTGAGGCCATGGAGAAGGTGCGCGCGGTAACCAGGGCGCGCCGGGAGCTTTATGCGGTGGAGTGCCCACACGCGACGGCCGGGCGAGTAGAGGCGGACCTGCGTGGGCGCGGTTATGAGATAACCGATACCGCCTATGCGGCCGCGGTCACCTTTACCGTGGCCGTGCACCCAGGCGGGCTGGACGAGCTGGAAGCAACGCTGGCAGCGATCTCGCAGGGCGAGCTCGAGGCGGCAGAGGCCGGCAGCGCGTGGGTTGAGGTAGGATCCTGACCATGAGTATGCAGCAACGACCGAATAACCCCATTGCGCAGCGCAAGCAGCAGGTGCGCAAGCACTCCCGCAACGCTGTCGTATGCGTGGCCGGCGGCATCGGTGTGGGCGTAGTGCTCGGCGTGCTTTCGGTTAACTTCTGGGCCTGGATGCTAATTGGTGCCATCGTCGCCGTCGCAGGTGGCGGCTATAACTGGCTAAAGATCCAGAAAATCGTCAACGAGAACCACAACCAGTACTAGATGCCGGCACCGCAACCTAGCGGCCGCCCCGTCAGGATCGATGCCTGGGTGTGGGCCGTTCGCATGTTTAAAACCCGGTCTGCGGCCGCGACGGCCGTGCGCGCCGGGCACGTAAAGATCAACGGCGAGGCCGTCAAGCCCTCCCAACAGGTGGTGCCGGGCGACCGCGTGCGCGTATGGCGCAACCACCACGAGCATGACCTCGAGGTTTTAGCGACCGTCGCCAAGCGCGTCGGCGCGCCCGTCGCGCGCACCTGCTACACGGACCATGCGCCACCGCCGCCGCCCAAGGAGTTTATGCCGTCGGTTCCCGTGCGCCCGCGCGGTGCTGGCCGGCCGACGAAGAAGGAACGCCGCGACATGGAGAAATTCCGCGGCGGTTTCCGGTAAGTTGTCGAAAATTACCGCGCGGCTAGTGGACAGCGCGTAGCGCTTTCAGGCGCGCAGTAAGCCGCCGCTTGCGGCCCGGGCGGTCGCCGGATTCGGCGGTGGCCTCGATGTGTTGCTTGCCAAATTTGTTGAGCAGGAGGTCGTCGATAAGCCGCACCTGGCCGGGGCGGAAACGGTAGCGCATGGCGTCGTGGACGTGGGCAATGGCGGTGTCATCCAGCAACTGCTCAAGCTGGCCCAGGTGGCGCACGCCGTTTTGCTCTAGGAGCTCCGCCAAGAAGCGGTAGTGCTCCGAGCGCGAGAGCGGGAAGCGGTTACCCAAAATGATGGCGAGCACGCCCGGCAAGGTTTCGGCGGTAAGCTCGACGTCCTTGTCGGTTTCTGTATCGGGGGCCTTGAGCGCGGCGATTTCATCGAATTGCTGGTCCGCAAGCTCGATAAGCCCCGCGGCCAGGGTAAACAGGCGGTCAACTTCCGGCGAGGGCGGGTTCGGTCCCTGCTTATAGCGGATATCGTGCTCAAACTCCGCCCACGCATGCTGCAGGACGGTGCGAATCTGCACCTCAAAGGTCCAGCCCACGTAGGCGGCGAGCTCTTCCATTGCAGCCGCGCTATCTTCGGTCACGGTAAGCACCAGGTGGTGGGAGCCGTAGCCAAAGCCACCAGAGATGCGAGTCTCGGCCGCCTTGTCAACGGAGCGTTCAACCTTAAAGGATTCACCAAAAACGCCTAGCGCTTCTGGAATAGCGGTGGAGTGATACAACGTCACACGCACGCCCATCACATCGTGGATCTCTTGCCAGGGCTGGGGATAGACAAAATCGCCGTTCTCGCGGCGCTTTTTGGCCTTCGCCTTCAGTGAGGGCCAGGTTTTGACGCGGGTAGAGACGCGGTCGAAGATGATGCCGGCGTCATTGAGGAGGTCCTCGATGGCGGTGCGGAAGTCCACCGCGGCGGTGGGGTGGCTGCGCGCCCAGTCGTGGTACTGATTGCTCAGCCGCGACATCCTACTTTCCGGCATGGTGCTCCTTTCATAACTCCCGCGGGAATCCGTTAGACCATACTAGCGGGCGTGGGTGGAGCACGGTGCGATGGCGGGGCACGCGCGCGACGGCATCGGCGGCCAGTTGGCGGGCATAGGTGTCCGGCAGGTGGGCAAAGGCAAAGAGCGTGGCGGAGTCCGGCACCAGGTAGGTCAGGGAGTGCGATCGCAGGAGGCGGCGCATGTGCTTGTCCAGCACGGTAAAGGTCTCTGGGTGGGCAATCCAGGAGGAAATCGGTGCGCCGTGGGAGCGGACCTGCAAGCCACCGAAACGGGCGGCGGAAGGAAGCTCGCAGGCGGCGGGGCGGGTCCAAAAGCGCAGCCCTTGCGAATCGAGTGCGGCGCGCTGCAGGTTATGGGAGGCGTGGTTCCATGCTCGGCGCGCGGAGATATCCATGTCCGCGAGGCCACGGTGGCTGAGCCGGCGAAAGGTCTGCTTGCCAGGAAAGACCAGAGCCATGGACAGGCTGGGGGAGAGCTGGATGGTGGCGAGGGAGTCGCAGAAGCCGTCGTCAGAAAGCCGCTGTTCTTTCAGCCACGAGCGGGCAAAGAGCGCAGGCAGAAGGTTTGCGGTGGTGGGACGAGGCGGGCGCAGGGCGACGGTCACGGCGGTTTCTCCAGTGTGGCGGTAGGGTGCGGTCGCCTTTATTGGACTGGAGAAACCGCCGTTTGGTTCCCGGGGTGGGCCTAGAAGGGCGGCTCGGCGTCGAGTTGCAGCTCAGCAAAGAGCTTATCGGCCGGCCAGATGTCGATTTCTTGGCCCTTGGCCTGCAGCTCCTCCGCGCGCTTTTCCTTAGAGGTCTTCTTTGCCCATTCGCCCACGATAAGCAGGGTGGACTTTTTGGTGACGTTCTTTGCCACTTGGCCGCCACGCTCGGCGATGCCCTGCCACAGCATGCCCTTATCAAAGGGCTCGAAATCGCCGGTGAGGGTGACGTGCTGGCCGTAGAGTGCGCCTTCCGGGTCGGCGTCGGGGTTGGGCTCTGGGATTGTGTCCGGGGTGGCGACGGACTGCCACGGGGCGGGCCCGCGGGACTTCTTCTGTGCGGAGCCGGCCGCACGGGTCTGGTCGCGGAAGTCGGTCCCAGCGCCGAGATCCGCGCCGGAGGTGGGGGCGGTGTGGGCACGTAAGACAGGCAGGATGGCCTCGGAATCGAGGCGGCCCAAGGTGAATTCGCGTGCGGTGAATAGGTCGCGGATGCTGCCGGTGTGCCCGAAGCGCTCGGCCAAGCGGGCGATGATTTCGCCGGCCGCGCGGGCATCCTCGGTGGCGTCGTGGTGGCTGAAGTCCGGCGCAGACAGGTGGGCGGCGACGGTGGGCAGTTTATGGTTGCGTACCGAAATGACCTTGGCCTTGGAGGCATCGCGGGACAGCGCGAGGGAGCAGGCCAGCGGCACGGTGGGCACCTCGGCGCCAGCAGTAAGCAGGCCGGAGCGCAGTGCGGTGGAATCAAACTGGGCGTTGTGCGCGACAAGCACGTCGCCGCCGAGGAAATCGAAGAGCTCCTTGGCGACGTCGGCAAAAGCCGGCGCCCCTTCCACATCGTCCGCGGTAATGCCGTGGATGGAGACGTTGATATCCGCGAAGTGCTCGAGGCCTGGTGGAGGGGTGCACAGCCAGGACCGGGAGGCGGTCTCCTGGCCATCGCGGAAGCGCACCGCGCCTATTTGGCAGATAGAACCCCAGTTGTCGTTGGCCGTTTCCACGTCCACGGCAGTGAAATCAAGGCCGGGGATGGTGGCGGCGGAAGAGGGTGCTTCGCCGCGCTGTGCGGCGGAAATGGCGCGGGCGACGGCCTGCGGGTCTTGGTGCGGGGCGAAGGCGATAGTGCCGGCGGCGCCCAAGTCTAGGGCGCCGAAGCCGGTGGGGGTCGGTTCACTCACGTGCACGGTGTCGATGGACTCAAGCGGGATATCTTCAGTGGCGGGGGCACCGAGGCTGGTAGCCAGCAGGGTGCGGTGGAGCACGAGTTTATCCGCTGTGACATCGATGAGTACGCCGTGCGCGGGAAATGACACGAGGGGCCTTTCTCTAGGAATCGAAAACGGGCGGTTCAACCTGACGCAAGATCAGCGTTGAACGCGGCTGCACCGTGATCGTACCCTCTGCCTCAATAAGGGTTTCCTCCGCGGGGTAACCGCCGGAATCGGCGGTATCGACCATCAGCCGCCACGTAGCGCCGAGATCCTTGGTGGGCAGGGTGAACTCGATTTCGCCGTCGTGGGAGTTAAAAATCATGATGAAGGAATCATCGGTGATGCGCTCGCCGCGGGAGGTGGTTTCCGTGATGGCATTGCCATTGAGGTAGACCATAAGGGCGCGGCCGAAGTCGTGGTCCCAGTCGTCCTGGGTCATCAGGCGGCCCGAAGGAACCAGCCAGGCGATATCGCGTTCCTTCACATCCGCGCCGAGCGGGCCGCCGGCGAGGAAACGCTTGCGGCGGAAGACGGGGTGATGGTTGCGAATAGACAGCACGCGCTTGGTAAAGCCCAGCATCGCGGCGGATTTTTCTTCCTCCAGCATGGACCAGTCCATCCATGACAGCTCGTTGTCCTGGCAGTAGACGTTATTATTTCCGTCCTGCGTGCGGCCGAATTCATCGCCGTGCGAGAGCATAGGAGTGCCCTGGGAAAGCAGGAGAGTGGTCAGGAAGTTGCGGGTCTGGCGGCGGCGCAGCTTGCGGATATCGTCGTTATCGGTGGGGCCTTCCTCGCCACAGTTCCAGGAGCGGTTGAAGGATTCGCCGTCGCGGTTGTCCTCGCCATTGGCCTCGTTGTGCTTGTCGTTATAGGAAACAAGGTCGCGCAGGGTAAAGCCATCGTGGGCGGTGATGAAGTTGATGGAGGCGGTGGGGCGGCGGTCATTATCGGCATAGAGATCCGAAGAGCCGGTCAGGCGGGAGGCGAATTCACCCAGGGTGGCGGGCTCGCCGCGCCAGAAGTCGCGCACGGTATCGCGGTACTTGCCATTCCATTCGCTCCAAATGGGCGGGAAGTTGCCCACTTGGTAGCCATCGTGGCCGATGTCCCAGGGTTCGGCGATGAGCTTGACCTGGCTGACAATGGGGTCTTGCTGTACTAGGTCGAAGAAGGTGGCGAGCTTGTCGACGTCGTCAAGCTCCCGCGCCAAGGTCGCCGCCAGGTCGAAGCGGAAGCCATCGACGCGCATCTCCGTAACCCAGTAGCGCAGTGAGTCCATAATCAGCTGCAGCGAGTGCGGGTGGCGGACATTGAGGGAATTGCCGGTTCCGGTGTAATCCATGTAATGGGCCTCATCGCCTTCGACGAGGCGATAGTAGGCGCCATTATCGATGCCGCGGAAAGCAATGGTCGGGCCCATGTGGTTGCCCTCGGCGGTGTGGTTATAAACCACATCGAGGATGACCTCGATGCCGGCCTCGTGGAAGGCGCGGACCATGGTCTTGAACTCGGAGACCACCTCGCCTGGCTTCTTAGCAAAGGCATAGTCATGGTGTGGGGCGAAAAAGCCGAAGGTGTTATAGCCCCAGTAGTTGCGCAGGCCTAGGTTGCGCAGGCGATCGTCCTGCAGGAATTGGTGGACGGGCATGAGCTCAACGGTGGTAACGCCAAGCTCTTTGAAGTAGTTAATGACGGCCGGGTGTGCCATGCCCGCGTAGGTACCGCGGAGCTCTTCCGGCACGTCGGGGTGGGTCATGGTCATGCCCTTAACGTGGGTTTCGTAGATGACCTTTTCGTTATCGGGAATATGGGGGCGGTGGTCGCTGCGCCAGTCAAAGAAGGGGTTAATCACCACAGACAACATGGTGTGGCCCAGCGAGTCTTCTTCGTTGCGGCCGGTGCCGGGTTCCTCGGCGTGGATGTCATAGGAGTAGAGGGAGGCATCGCCGTCGAATTCGCCGTCGAAGGCGCGGGCATAAGGATCGACAAGGAGCTTGGAAGGGTCGCAGCGCAGGCCGTTTTCTGGTTCATAGGGGCCATAGACGCGGTAGCCGTAGCGCTGGCCAGGGGTGACATTGGGGAGGTAAATATGCCATACATGGGCGGTGACCTCCGACATTTCGATGCGGTCTTCGTTGCCTTCCTTATCAATGAGGCAGAGCTCGACCTTGTCCGCTACTTCCGAAAAAAGGGCGAAGTTGGTGCCGGATCCATCAAAGGTGGATCCCAGTGGGGTGGGTTTGCCGGGCCAGATTTGGCGGCCGTAGCGCTCGGTGGGCGTGGGGACTGCGTCCATGGCGGGAGTGTTCATGCCCACGAGCATAACCACTTTCTAGGCGCCGGCGCCGTGCGTAAGTCCAGCGTTAATAATGCGTACGCCGCGTATAAGGTCTGCGCGATAATCTGTGACCGGAGACTCACCGGTGGTTTCTGCAAGCTGGCGTTGGGACTGTTCCATTAAGGTGGCGCCGAGCACGAGGTGAATGGCGGAGAGCGCGGCGGCGCGGTGGGCGCTGTCGGCAGCAAGGGTGCTGCGCGCGGCGGCAGCGGTGAAGGCCGTCAAGAGGCGGTCCCAGGCAGGGGACTGCGGGAGGGAGAGGCCGGCAATGACTACCTCGGCGCCGTCGCGGCGGGCGAGCAGCAAATCACGGAGGTTGAGGCTGATGTCTTCGAGAGACTCCCCAGAAACGGGGGAGATAATCTCCTCTGCTAGGGCTGCAATGAGCGCTTGCTTATTGGCAATGTGCCAGTAGAGTGCGCCGGGGGCAACGCCGAGGGAGGAAGCAACGCGGCGCATGGTGACGTCCCCAAGCCCGTAGGCATCAAGCAGGGAAAGCGCGGCGCCGATAATACTCTCGCGATTTATGTGCACCTTGGCAATTGTACGGACTTGGCCGGGCGGGACGGTAGTTCACAGGTTCTTTTAACGGAGTCTCAATGTCATTTCCATCGTCGGGTTGTTAGTATTGCGAAGACAAATAAGAGGCCGCCCTTGGGGTGGCTTCACATTCGCAAGATTGATTCAGGAGCTTTCCCTTGTCCTTTTTGACCCCTGCAAAGAAGTCCCTCATCGCAGTTGCGCTGGTTACCCCGCTGGCTTTGGCTGCGTGTGGTTCGGATGACAATGACGACTCCAAGAAGGCTTCCGCCACCACGGCATCCAAGTCTTCTGAGGATAAGTCTGCAGATAAGTCCGAGGACAAAGACGCCGATAAGTCCAAGGACAAGGACAAAGACAAGGACAAGGATAAAGAAAAGGATCAGAATAAGGACGGCGAAAAGAAGGCCGCTGCTGCGGGTGCAGAAGGCCAGGAGGGCGAGGACGGCGCTGGCGAGGGGCCAGATCAGCTGGCTAACCCGCTGAACAATGGTGAGGATCCTTTCGCTGGCGCGAAGGATATCAAGCCGATCGAAGGCGGCCAGGCCGCTAATGATGGCGATAAGCAGGCCATCGAGCAGCTGGTTCGCGGCCAGCACGAGATCGATAATGTGAAGGAATACTTCAACTACATGCCGCAGCACGCCTGCCAGGCAGTCCGCGATGAGCAAGCCCAGGAGTTCAGCCAGTACCAACAGTACGTCGATAGCTTGCCGAACCAGTCCTTTGCCGAGTACGCCAACACCATGCGCCAGCAGGGCGGTGGCAACGCCGAGGTAGAGAAGTTCGCTAGCCAGTTGGAGTCCATCCCGCAGTCGACCAAGCTGCAGTCCGTCAATGACGTTGTGGTCAACGGCGACGATGCTTCTGCAACCGTGAGCGTGTCCAACTCTGAGGGCACCGAGACCTCCACGGTCCGCTTCCGCCGCGAGAATGGTAACTGGACCTTCTGTAACTAAGTTGTCTCTGTTAAAGCGCCGGTTACCCCGCACCCTAGGTTTTGGTGCGGGGTTACTCACGTGTGCGCTTCTGGTTTATGGCGTGGCCGGTGCGCTGTGGGGGCTTTTCCGCCCGACGCTTACCGGCCATGAGGTAGACGATGGTGGCTATGCCATCGATGCGATGGGAAGCGTTCAGTTCATCGCCTTTATTACCTTTGCCCTCATTACCGGCCTGCTTGGTTTGTTCTTGGGGTTGGGCGCGTACCTGCGCCGGCAAGGGCGGGGCTTGTCGATGCTCCTGTGGGTCGGCGTGTGTGCCCTGGCTGGGGCAGCGTCCTTTTATGTCTTTGGCGGGGTCACCGCCACGCATCCGCCAGAAAACCCAGGGGAAGTTGTAGAGTTCGCCCCGAATTTTTCCCCAGCCATCTCGTGGGCGGTGGCGCCCTTTATGGCGATGTTTGCTTATTGGTCCACGGCCTTTGTCAGCGCCGATGAAGATTGGTGATGTGCGCGCCTAGGGCCATTCGACGGGCGAGGCACCGGTTACTTCGTGTGCGATGTCATCGATGCCGTGCAGGATGTGCTTGAGCCCGCGGCCGATGGCGCTAAATAGTTGCGGCCGGGTAAGTCCCGCGGCGGTAATGGTGGCGGCATCCATCCGCACTTGCAGGCCCTCGGCGGTGTGGTGGCAAAATGCTACGGCGCCGTGGTGGGCGCGATTCCAGTCATTGCAAATGAGGAAGAGCCGGGTAAATTCCGCCTCGTCCAGGCTGGGGTCCCAATGCCCTTTGATAATGAGGCTGGGCCCGTTGTCCAGTGCGAAGGCGAAAAGAACGTCATTGACCCACGCGTAGATCGCCGTGGCGCCGTCGCTTTGGAAGCGCTGGATGCCAATAAGCGGCAGGATCTCGGCCAGGCTATCGAGGGTGAAGGGTTCCAAGGGGGCGTCGGCAAGCGGGGCAAGCTCCGGTGAGGCTTCGCGCACGAGGCCGGGATGGGATTGGGCGAGCAGATCCATGAGGACCTCCGCATTGCGCAGCGCCGGTAGGAGGAATGCCGCGAGCTGTTCGCGGCTGGGGGAGGTATCGGCCGGCAGATAGCTATGACCGGAAACGCTCACGCAGTCAGGCTGGTCATAATCAACCACGACGGCCGGGGAGAGGCAATCGTGGTTCCACTCGTTGGCTAGGTGTGCGAGCTCGGAGATCTCGCTGAGATCGACGCCGTCGCGGGGGCTGGTGTGCAGGTGGAGCACCGGTTCTTCCAGCTGGTCTATAAAGATGAAGGTGGAGCCACCGGCCGCATGAGGAACGAGAAGCTCGCCAGTAGGCAGAGCCCAGCAGGACACGTCATTATCGCGGGCAATGGTGTGGGCATGCGCGAGCAGAAGAGAGGGCTCAATCTCGCTCATCGCTGCCACCACCTTAAAGCTGTGTTGACACCGAGTCTATAGCCCAAACCGGCCCCCTCGCTGGCGTTTGACCATTAGGATATTGGTTTAATAACAGAAATCCGATAGGGAGAAGAGGAGTCGGGAATGCTTCGCACCATCGATCTGCGCGGCCAAGAGCTGCGCCCCGCCCAGCTGCGGCGAGTTTTGCCGCGCGGTGGCACCGACGTCGCCGCCGTGGTGGACAAGGTGGCGCCGCTGGTTCATCGAGTAGGTCAAGAAGGCGCTGCGGCCGCCTTGGACTATGGCGAGCAATTCGATGGCGTGCGCCCAACCCACCTGCGGGTGCCCCAAGCGGAGCTGGAGAAGGCCGCCTCCGGACTAGACCCGCAGGTGCGCCAAGCGATTGCGGCCTCCATTGAGCGGGTCCGCAAGGTCCATGCCGAGCAGAAACCGGCCGCGCACGCCACCGAGCTGGCGCCAGGTGCCACGGTGACCGAGGTCTTTCGCCCCGTCGAGCGCGTTGGACTATACGTGCCGGGAGGCAAGGCGGTCTATCCGTCCTCGGTGATTATGAATGCCGTGCCAGCGCAGGCGGCCGGCGCGGAAAGCTTGGTGGTAGCCTCGCCGCCACAAAAAGAGTGCGGTGGCCTGCCTCACCCCACGGTGTTGGCCGTGTGCCAGATGCTGGGCGTGGATGAGGTCTGGGCGGTAGGAGGCGGCCAGGCCATCGCGCTGATGGCCTACGGCGATGATGACGCCGAACTAGCCCCTGTGGATATGATTACCGGCCCTGGAAATATCTTCGTCACCGCGGCCAAACGGCTGGTGCGCGGCGTGGTGGGCACGGATGCCGAGGCTGGGCCGACCGAAATCGCCATTATCGCTGATGACACCGCGAATCCGGTGTATGTGGCCTATGACCTTATCTCCCAGGCCGAGCATGATCCGATGGCCGCGAGCGTGCTCATTACGGCATCGCCAAGCCTGGCTCAGCGTGTGAAGGCGGAGGTAGAGGCGCGCTACGGTGCCACCGCTAATGCGGAGCGAGCGGCCGAAGCTCTAGGCGGCGAGCAATCCGGAATTGTGTTGGTCGATTCCCTGGATGCAGCGGTGGCGGTGGCCAATGCCTACGCTGCTGAGCACCTGGAGATCCACACCGCAGAGCCCGGCGCGGTGGCCGAGCGGATTAAGCACGCCGGTGCCATCTTTGTAGGGGACTTTGCTCCAGTGCCGCTCGGAGATTACGCGGCTGGTTCCAATCACGTATTGCCCACCTCCGGTACGGCGCGCTTTTCTGCCGGTCTTTCTACCCATACCTTTATGCGGCCGGTCAACCTCATTGAATATGACCGAGCTGCGCTGGAAGAGATTGCCCCGCACGTAATCGCTTTTGCGGAGGCCGAGGGGCTGCCCGCTCACGGCGAGGCTATCCGCGCCCGATTCGAGGAGAATTAAATGACGCACTTGAATGATCTTCCCCTGCGCGAGGAGCTGCGCGGCAAGTCTGCCTATGGGGCGCCGCAGCTCCACGTGGCCTACCAGCTCAATACCAACGAAAATCCTTATCCTCCCTCGCAGGCGCTGGTGGATGACTTAGTGGCGGAGACCCGGCGCCTTGCCACCACGCTCAATCGCTATCCGGAGCGCGATGCGGTGGAGCTGCGCCAGGCCTTGGCGGACTACGTTTCTGAACAAACCGGGGTGCGCGTGGGCTATGCGCAGGTGTGGGCGGCGAATGGCTCGAATGAGATTTTGCAGCAGCTGTTGCAGGCATTCGGCGGTCCAGGCCGCAGCGTGCTCGGTTTCACCCCGTCTTATTCCATGCACCCTATCCTCGCGGATGGGACCCATACGCAGTTTGTGGAGTGCCTGCGCGATGAGAATTTCCGCATCGATATGGACCGGGCGCTGGCAGCCGTGGCGCAGCGCCAGCCGGATATCATCTTTGTGACTACGCCGAATAACCCCACTGGCGGGGTGACCAGCGTGGACGATATTGCCGCGCTGGCCGACGCCGCCCCGGGCATCCTCATCGTCGATGAAGCTTATGGCGAATTTTCTTCCTCGCCTTCTGCGGTGACGCTGCTGGAGAAATACCCCACGAAGCTGGTGGTCTCGCGCACCATGTCTAAGGCTTTCGATTTTGCCGGCGGCCGTCTCGGATACTTTGTGGCGGACCCGGCCTTTGTGGAGGCCGTGATGTTGGTGCGCTTGCCGTATCATCTGTCCGTGCTTTCCCAAGCAGCGGCGACGGTGGCGCTGCGCCATAGCGCGGATACGCTCGCCACCGTGGAAAAGATCGCCGCCGAACGCGAGCGGGTGGCCGCTCGCCTGCGCGAATTGGGCTATACCGTCCTGCCGAGCGAATCCAACTTCCTCTTCTTCGGGCGCTTTGCTGACCAACACCGCGTGTGGCAACAGTTCTTGGATAAGGAAGTGCTCATTCGCGATGTTGGCATCGCAGGCCACCTGCGCATGACGGTGGGGCTGCCAGAAGAAAATTCGGCCTTTTTGGCCGTAGCTGAGGACCTTGCGGATACAGTAGTGGCGGATTCCCCGCTCGCAGGAGAAAGGAGCGAAGCATGAGCAACCGCGTAGGACGCGCCCAGCGGGCGACGTCGGAATCGCAGATTTCTGTGGACATTGACCTCGATGGCACGGGACGCAGCGATATTTCCACCGGACTGCCTTTTTTCGATCACATGCTCACGGCCTTTGCTACTCATGGCAGCTTGGATCTCACCGTGCAGGCTGAGGGCGATGTGGAGGTAGATGCCCATCACACTGTGGAAGATACCGCCATCGTGCTCGGCACCGCGCTGCGTGAGGCGGTGGGGGATAAGGCCGGCATTCGCCGCTTTGGCTCCCAGCTTTTGCCCATGGACGAGGCCTTAGTGGAAGCGGTGGTGGATTTTTCTGGGCGTGCCTATTTCGTGATGAACGGCGAACCGGAGCACCTGCAGTGGCAGAACATCGGTGGGCATTACGCCACGGTGATCAATCGCCACTTTTTTGAGACGCTCGCTACCCACGCTGCGGTAACGCTCCACCTCAACGTGCGCTATGGGCGCGATCCGCACCACATTACGGAGGCGGAGTATAAAGCCGTAGCGCGTGCGCTGCGCGGTGCGGTGGAATTAGACCCACGCCAAACTGGCATTCCATCGACGAAGGGAGCACTCTAGAACGCATGCACTTTATGATCTTGGTCCTCTTCCTCGTAGCCGGCATGTTGGTAGGAGGCGCATGGTCTGCCTACCAACAGGGGTCGAAGGCGATGACAGTCGTAGCCTCACTTTTGGCCGCAATCACTGTGGTAGCAGCTATCTCGTGGATGGTAGGAGCGTTTGGTAAATGAGTACAACCCAAGAAACCAATATCTGGAAGATCCCAGGCTACACCGCCACCATGGTGGCCATTGCCGCGGCGTTCGGTGCTTGGTCCATCCTCCTTCCCGTAGTGCCGCTAGCTGTCATTGACTCCGGCGGTTCAGCTACCTTGGCGGGATCATCCACGGGCATCTTCATGGCCTTTACCGTGCTGACCCAGATCATTTCCCCGTGGCTCTTGCGCCGGTGGGGCTACCGCCGCGTGATGGCGCTTTCTGCCTTTACCTTGGGTGTACCTGCCTTCGGCCACCTCTTGGGGACCGATGCTTGGGTTGTCCTGCTCTTTTCCGCTCTGCGCGGCGTGGGCTTTGGTGCGCTGACCGTTTCTGAGTCCGCGCTCATTGCGGAACTAGCGCCCGTACGCCTGCTGGGTAAGGCTACCGGCATGATTGGTGTCTTTACTGGCCTGGGCCAGATGGTCTTTTTGCCCTTGGGATTGATCATGGCGGAAAAGCTGGGTTATGCCTCGACGTATATCACCGCCGGCATCATTGGTTTCGTGGGTTTTGGCATGTGTTTGCGCATTCCCAAGATCAAGGTCACGCTCGCCTCCGATACCGAAGAGGAGCCGAACCTTATCCGCGTTCCTACGTGGAAGCTGGTGCTCGTCCCTGCGTTGGCGCTGACGACGTTTTCTATGAGCTATGGCGCCGTATCATCCTTCCTGCCGCCGGCGGTGCAAGAACTTGATGCCGAGCGCGGCGCCAGCCTGGCCGGCATCATGTTATCCATCGTGGGCGGCGCCGCCATGATTTTCCGCTACTTTGCCGGCATGGTGGCAGACCGCGTGGGCACTCCTGGCCGGCTCTACATCCCCAGCCAGATCATGGCCATCGTGGGTGTGCTTGCCATCGCCGTTCCTCTTTATTTCGACGGCTCTGTATGGTGGCTCGTGTTGGGCGCCTTCCTCTTCGGCGGTGCCTTTGGTATTGCGCAAAATGAGGCCTTGCTGTCGATGTTTGATCGCCTGCCGCGTGAACGAGTTTCGGAGGCTTCGGCCATCTGGAATATCTTCTATGACGGCGGCACCGGTTTGGGCTCGACCCTTTTGGGCGCCTTGGTCGCTGGCTATGGCTACGCGGGGGCGTTTGGCGCCGGCGTGGCCATCCTCGTTGTTGGCTTGCTTATGACGGTGGCAGACTTCGTACTCGGGCGCACCCGAGTGAGCGAAACCAACGATATCCGGACGCGTCTGCGCCGTATGCGTAAGGTGTAGCCCATGGCAAAGACGGTCGCATTATTGGATTATGGCGCGGGCAACGTGCGCTCGGCACAGCGCGCACTAGAGCGAGTGGGCGCGGACGTCACAGTTACCGCGGACCCCAAGGAAGCGGTGGAAGCGGACGGTCTGCTTGTCCCCGGCGTGGGTGCCTTTGCTGCCTGCATGCGCGGGTTGCACGCGGTGCAAGGCCCGAGGGTCATCGGCCAGCGCTTGGCGGGGGAGCGTCCGGTGTTGGGCATTTGCGTAGGCATGCAGGTGCTTTTCGACGCCGGAGTGGAACACAACATCAACTCCACCGGTTGCGGCGAGTGGCCCGGTACCGTCGAAAAGCTGCACTCTACGGTGCTGCCGCATATGGGGTGGAATACCGTAGAGGTACCCGTCGGCAGCGATATGTTTGCCGGAGTGGCCGAAGACGAGCGCTTTTATTTTGTGCATTCCTATGGCGTTCGCCACTGGGAGCTGGAAACGGAGATTACTCGCCCGCCCTTGGTCAGTTGGGCCGAGCACGCGGGCGATAGGTTCGTCGCGGCGGTAGAAAACGGTGCGCTGTGGGCGACCCAATTCCACCCTGAAAAATCCGGGGACGCCGGTGCACAGCTTTTGGAAAACTGGATGCGCACGCTCTAGGTAGGATGATGGATATGACTTTTACGCTTTTGCCCGCAGTCGATGTATCTCAAGGCCAAGCCGTGCGCTTGGATAAAGGCGAAGCAGGCACCGAAACCTCGTATGGTTCCCCGCGCGATGCCGCGCAAAAGTGGCAGTCCCAAGGCGCGCACTGGCTGCACTTTGTGGATTTGGATGCGGCATTTGGTCGGGGCTCCAACCACGAAGAAATGGCGATGATTACCCGCGAGCTGGGTGTAAATGTGGAGCTTAGCGGAGGCATCCGGGATGATGCCGCGGTAGAGCGCGCGCTGGCTACCGGTGCGCAGCGCATTAGTATCGGCACGGCTGCTCTAGAGCAGCCGGAATGGATCGAGGACATCCTCGCTCGCTACGGAGATAAGGTCGCCGTGGACCTTGCCGTTCGCGAAGATGGCGGCGAATGGCGTACCGCCGGCAATGGCTGGGTCTCCGATGGCGGCGATCTGTGGGAGGTACTCGAGCGCCTCGATGCCGCCGGATGCCAGCGCTTTGTGGTGACAGACGTATCTAAAGACGGCACGCTCACCGGACCTAATATTGAGATCCTGCGCGAGGTGGCGATGGCAACGGAGGCAAAAATCACCGCCTCTGGTGGCATTTCTAGCCTGGAAGACCTGCGCGAGCTCGCGCTTTATGCAAATGAGGGCATCGATTCCGCCATTATTGGCAAGGCCCTGTACGAGGGGAATTTCACCCTCGACGAAGCACTCGCTGCGGTGGCCGAGGTTGAGCCGCTGCCGGCGGAAGAAACCATTGACCCTTTCGACCTTGAGGACAACTAAGTCATGATGGAACCCCGCGAGTTGGTGGCCTTCGCGGAGGCGGCCGTAGACCAAGTAGAACCCATTTTTCGCTCCGGCCTCGGAGCTGCGCCCGCCCGTTTTAAGGGGCAGGGAGATTTTGCCACCGAGGTAGATCTCGTCATTGAGCAACAGCTGCGCGATATTTTGACCCAGATGACTGGCATCCCGGTCTATGGAGAAGAATCAGGCGGCAGTGTGCTCGATACCGTGTGGGTGGTAGATCCGATCGATGGCACCGCAAACTACTCTGCCGGAAACCCCATGGCCGGCATCCTGGTGGCGCTCATTCATGAGGGTACGCCCGTTGCTGCGGTATCTGACTTCCCGCTTCTGGGGCGCCGTCTGGTCACCTGCGATGGCTCCCCGCTGCGCTCAGTAGGTGGGCCTGCCACTGGTTTTGGTGGAGGGGACGAAGCAATGGGTTTTGATGAAGCACGCGGTCACGTGGGCTGCTCTTCCCACCTGCCCACCGACATTTTCCACGAGCTGCGCGAGACCGGACTGCGCCCGCGGATGACCGGTTCTGTGGGGCTTGATAATGCCTTCGTCGCGCAGGGTGTGTTCGATGGCGCGATCAACTTCTCTCCGCACCCATGGGATAACGCCGCGGGAGCACTGCAGATTCAGGCAGCTGGTGGCGTTGTCACCGATCCGGAAGGAAATCCGTGGACCGCGCAGTCGCGCGGCATGGTGGCAGGTACCCCGCAAGTTCATGCCACCATCGTGGATATCTTGTCTCGTCACACCGGTTCATTTCACCGCTAAGACTAAACACCCAAAGAAGGAGGCGGCCGCCATGGCTGTAGCCGTACGCGTGATCCCCTGCCTGGACGTGGACCAAGGCCGCGTGGTCAAGGGCATTAACTTTGACAACCTGCGCGATGCGGGCGACCCAGTGGAGCTGGCCGCGCGTTATGACCACCTAGGAGCCGATGAACTTACCTTCTTGGATGTCTCTGCTTCTACACAAGGGCGCTCCACCATGCTCGAGGTCGTGCGCCGCACCGCAGACCAGGTATTTATTCCATTGACGGTGGGCGGCGGAGTTCGCAGCGTTGATGACGTCCGAGAATTATTGCGCGCCGGGGCGGATAAGGTCTCAGTAAACACCGCGGCCATTAAGAATCCGGAACTGCTGCGCGACATGGCTGAGATTTTCGGAGCCCAATGCATCGTGCTGTCTGTTGATACCCGCCGGTGCCGCGAAGAGTATGCGCCATCCGGCTTTGAGGTCACCACGCACGGCGGTACGGAATCGGCCGGGATCGACGCCATCGAATGGGCACGCCGCGGCGAGGAACTCGGCGTAGGGGAGATCCTTCTTAACTCGATGGATGGCGACGGCACAAAGGAAGGGTTTGACCTTGAGTTGCTGCGCGCCGTGCGCGCAGCGGTGACCATTCCCGTTATCGCCTCTGGCGGCGCGGGAAACGCCGCAGATTTTCCACCGGCCGTCGCTGCCGGCGCCGATGCCGTCTTGGCAGCAAGCATTTTTCACTTCGGTGAAGTAGAAATCAGCGACGTGAAAGACGCACTTGATGCTGCGGGCTACGAGGTGCGCCGATGAGTACCCCGGGCAACTATGAACTTAACGGGGACATCGCCAAGCAACTCAAGCGCAATGACCAAGGCTTGGTGCCGGCCATTGCCCAAGCTGAGTCTGGTGAGGTGCTGATGATGGCCTGGATGGATGACCACGCTTTGGCCCATACCCTCGCTACCCGCAAGGCAACGTATTTTTCGCGCTCGCGCAATGAATATTGGGTCAAGGGAGAAACTTCTGGAAATACCCAAGAGGTGCTGGGCGTTCGCCTTGACTGCGATGGAGATACTATTCTGCTGACCGTGCGGCAGCGCGGCGGCGCCTGCCATACCGGTGACCGCACGTGCTTTGACGCCACCGATCTCCTAGGAGGGCAACCGTGAAGGCTAGACGCCTTGGACCACTACTTATCGCTGTAGGAGCCATCGTAGTGTGGCTGTCCTCCCGTGCTACGTGGGTGGTAGCCTCCAGCGAAGACGACAAGGCCGGCTCTGCGGCCAATGACATCATCGGCTCGGCCTGGTCGCTGGAGATCATGGCCCTGACCCTAGTTCTAGTAGCCGGTGCCGTCGCGGGGATGGCGCTGCGGCGCGTCGGTAGGCGAGTGGTGGGCGTAGTGTGCGCCCTCGCGGCCGCGGTCAGTGCATGGACCCCGGTGAGCCTGCTGACTGCGGGCGCGGACGCCGAGCGCGCGCAGAAAATCCTGCAGGGGGCCTCGGCCAATGAAAACGCCGTTGACTCTGCCCAGATCTCTGACTGGGCCACAGTTGTTTCCACCGAGGTGCATTCCCTGGGGCCAATTCTGGCCCTAATAGGTGCGGCAACAGCCCTCTTCGGTGCAGTCATGCTTGCACGCAATCCGGGCGTAGATAAGGCGAAGGCATCTAGCAAATACGAAACCCCAGCGGCACGGCAGGCAAAGTTGGAGGAGGATTTGGAAACCTCTTCCGACTCTGGACGCGTGATGTGGGACGCACTTGATAGTGATATCGATCCCACCGATATGGACAAAAAATAGCCCCGTTTCCTGTGTAATTTCCGGAACGGCATGCTAGCGGGTTAACCTAAATGTGATTTTAATCGCCCGTGGAGGGAGGTGCTGATGCCTACGCCCATTGCCGTTGACCACCTTGTTGCAGGAGTCTTGGAGGACGTTGCTGCGCGGGAAGCCCGTGTGTCCTTTAAAGAGGTAAAGGCGCGCTCGCGGGACATGGAACCTCCCCGGGATGCCCGCGCCGCGTTGCTACGCACAGGCTGCTCGGTCATCACGGAGCTCAAGCGCGCCGTACCCTACGGCGGTGAAATCGCTCATGTTGGCTCTGCGGAACAGATGGCGGAATGGGCCCGCACCTTTGAACATTGCGGCGTACATCTCATGGCATGCCAGACTGATTTCCGCCGCTTCCACGGTTCTTTAGAAGACATGGCAGCTGCCCGCGCTGCGATTGATATTCCCATGATGTCGCGCGATCTCATCGTGGACCCTTATCAAATTCATGAAGCCAGGTGCTTTGGGGCCGATGCTATTCCGCTGCAGGTAGAGCTCTTAGAGCAAGCTCGCCTGGAGGCGCTTTTAGACCGCGTGGAATCGCTCGGTATGACCGCCATTGTCGAGGTACGCAACTGCGCCGAGGTCGACCGCGCAATCAAGGCAGGAGGTAGCGTCATCGCCATCAATGCGTGGTCGTTGGCTTCGGATGCCATTAACCGCGAGGCGTTTAACGATATCGCCCCAGGCCTGCCAGAATCCATCCTGCGCATCGCAGTAGGCGGGGTAAACAACGCGCGCAACCTGTTTCACTATGCTTCACGCGGCGCCGATGCAGTGTTGGTGGGCGAATCAGTCATGGCTGCCCAGGATCCAACGGCGCTGGCGCGCTCTTTGGTGGCTGCCGGGCAGCATCCAGCGTGCCCCGCGCGCAAGATAGATTAAGGCCCCAACTAGCTGGTGTGGTGGGGGATAAGGCACACTGGCTACGTGCACACAGAAATTCTTGCAAATATTCCGTCTCCGCCGCAGGGCGTGTGGCAGTTGGGGCCCATTCCCATTCGTGCCTATGCGCTGTGCATCATCGTAGGAATTATCGTCGCCCTGCGAATGACCTTACGCCGCTACACCGCACGCGGCGGTAACCCAGACACAGTATGGGATGCCGCCATCGTGGTCATCCCAGCCGGCATCATTGGCGGGCGGCTCTACCACGTCATTACCGATAACCAGAAGTACTTCTGCGATAGCTGCAATCCCGCTGACGCGCTGAAGGTTACCAATGGCGGCCTGGGCATTTGGGGAGCCGTAGCCTTGGGCGCACTAGCTTTGTGGGTGCTTTTCAAAGTGAAAAAGGTGCCGCTCGGCCCCTTTGCTGACGCGGTGGCGCCAGGCCTCGTCCTCGCGCAAGCGATTGGACGCCTAGGTAACTGGTTTAACCAGGAGCTCTATGGGCGCCCGACCGACGTTCCGTGGGCCTTAGATATTTACTACCGCGTCAATGAAAATGGCGGCTATGCTCCCGTTTCCGGACACTCCACGGGTGAGGTCATGACCTCGGTGCACCCGACTTTCTTGTACGAGCTCGTGTGGAATGTTCTAGTCTGCCTTTTTCTCTTGTGGGCTCACAAGGCCTGGAAGTTGGGGCACGGGCGCGTCTTTGCCCTCTATGTCATGGGCTATACATTGGGCCGCTTCTTTATTGAAGGGATGCGTTCCGATGAGGCGACCCATATCTTTGGGGTGCGCGTAAATATCATCGTCTCCCTTGTGATTTTTATCATCGCCGCGATTGTCTTCTTTGTGCTTGATAGGCACCGGCAGGGCCCAGAGTCCCCCGAAGAGGTGGATCCTAAATATTGGGCGGAGCGCCGGGATGCTGATGAGCACAGTGATGAGCACGCGGTATCTAATGGACAGCAACCGGGTTCTTGATCGACGTAAACACTGCCCAAGTGTGTCCGGTTGGTTTTGGTTTTGTGGGAAATAGGACATTTTGGGATGCCCGTTCAGAAGATGAACCCGAGAAATTGTGGCCCCAATCCTTTCTAAGGAGTAGGTTGGGGAGTGTTCAGTTTCCCCCGACGGAATAGGCCAATAATGCTGGATAGAAGAACGAAGATTGTTTGTACTCTCGGCCCTGCCGTTGCTAGCGAGGATGGCATCTTGCGCCTCGTACAGGATGGTATGGACGTTGCCCGCCTGAATATGTCTCACGGCGAGCATGCAGACCACGAGGCGAATTACAACTGGGTGCGCCAAGCCACCGATAAGACCGGCCGCGCCGTCGGTATCTTGGCGGACCTCCAAGGCCCTAAGATTCGCCTTGGCCGCTTTATCAATGGCGAGGAGCAGTGGGATAACGGCCAGATCGTCCGCATTACCGTGGACGATATCGAAGGCACCCATGACCGCGTCTCCACCACCTACAAGGGCTTGGCCAAGGACGCCAAGCCAGGTGACCGCCTGCTGATCGACGACGGCAAGGTTGCCGTTGTCTGCAAGGAAGTCGACGGCAACGACGTCGTCTGTGAGGTCACCGAAGGTGGCCCGGTTTCCAATAACAAGGGCGTTTCCCTCCCTGGTATGGATATCTCCGTGCCGGCTTTGTCGGAAAAGGATATCGCTGATCTGCGCTTCGCTTTGAAGCTCGGCGTTGACCTCGTGGCATTGTCCTTCGTCCGCTCTCCAGCAGATGTAGATAAAGTCCACGAGATTATGGACGAAGAGGGCCGCCGCGTTCCGGTCATCGCCAAGCTGGAAAAGCCTGAGGCAGTAGACGCGCTCGAGTCTATTGTGCTGGCATTCGATGCCATCATGATTGCCCGTGGCGACCTCGGTGTTGAGGTGCCGCTGGAGCGCGTGCCGCTGTTCCAGAAGCGCGCTATCCAGATTGCTCGCGAGAACGCTAAGCCGGTCATCGTGGCTACCCAGATGCTGGATTCCATGATTTCCAACCTGCGCCCGACCCGTGCAGAGGCTTCCGACGTGGCCAACGCCGTTCTCGATGGCGCCGACGCCGTCATGCTCTCTGGTGAGACTTCAGTGGGCATTGACCCGCAGAATGTGGTGCGCACCATGTCCAAGATCGTGGCTAATGCTGAAGATGGTGGCAAGGTTCCACCGCTGTCCCACGTTCCGCGCACCAAGCGTGGTGTGGTGTCCTATTCCGCCCGCGATATTGCCGAGCGCCTCAATGCAAAGGCCATCGTAGCCTTTACTACCTCCGGTGATACCGCTAAGCGAGTGGCACGCCTGCACTCCCACCTGCCACTGTTGGCATTTACTCCGGACCCAGCGGTTCGTTCCCAGCTGGCTCTCACGTGGGGTGCTGAGACCTTCTTGAGCCCGCACGTTAAGTCCACCGATGACATGATGGAAGCCATCGATGACGCATTGCTGGAGATGGACAGGTACGAGGAAGGCGACATGATTGTCGTCATTGCTGGTACCCCTCCAGGAATTGCTGGTAACACCAACATGATCCAGTGCCACCTGTTGGGTGAGACCAAGAAGTAATTTCTTTTGGCGCAAGCGCCGCGACCCATCCTTTAACACGTTCCACGGGTCGCGGCGCTTTTCTATATGCATTTATACAAATGTAGATTTATATTTACCTTGCGTACACGCAGCGGTAGCTTTCCTGACATGCGGCTGCAGTACTTTTTGGTTGTGCTTGTTTCAGCTTCTCTACAGATTCGAAGGACAACTGCACAATGACCTAAGTCAAGCCGATTTGGTCTCAGTGGCTGCGCCCACCGCCATCCGTTTTCATTTAATTGTCAATAAGCGTCGACGGGGGTAGGCTGAGTGCATGGCACACGAGCACCACGACCACGATCACTCCAGCATGCCGCTGCGCGCACTCTTGATTGCGCTAGGAATTACCGGCACCGTCTTCTTCGCGGAGTTGATCGGCGGCTGGTTGGCGGGTTCGATGGCGCTGATGGCGGATGCGATGCACATGCTTTCCGACGCTGCGGGGTTGATCATCGCGGTGTTAGCGGTGTTGGTTGGGCGCCGACAAGCATCGGCTCAGGCCACGTACGGCTACCGACGAGTGGAGGTGCTTGCTGCACTGGCGAACGCAGTGATGGTGCTGGCGATCTCGGTGTGGATTGTCGTCGAGGCGGTGCGCCGCCTGCAGAGCCCGGCCGAAGTGCAGGGAAAAACGATGCTGATCATCGCGGTGATCGGCCTGGTGGCGAATGCGCTATCGGCGTGGGTTCTGCACCGGCACCGCAAATCCTCGATCAACGTGGAGGGCGCGTTCTTGCACGTGTTAGTGGATATGCTCGGCTCGGTCGCAGTAATCGTGGCCGGCATCGTGGTACTGACCACGGGGTTTGTGGCGGCGGACGTGATCGCCTCCCTAGCGATCGCGGCGATGGTGCTGCCGCGCGCCTGGCAGCTCATGCGGCTTTCGGCGAGCGTGCTGCTCGAGCAAGTCCCGGCGGACTTCGACGCCAGTGCGATCGAGCCCGCGCTGCGGCAGGTCGAGGGCGTTGCTGACATCCACGACCTGCACCTGTGGAGCCTGGACGGCGTGAACGTGCTCACGACCGTGCATATCGTGCGCGACGGCACCGTCGGCACCGGCCCGCTGTTGGATGCCGCTCAGCAGGCCCTGCGCGAACACGGTATCGAGCACTCCACCATCCAGATTGAGCACCCAGAGCACGAATCCCACGAGACGGTGTGCTGATTCCCTTCTAACCTGACTTAGGCCAATTTTGTGCGGAAGTTCGCGGCCGGTGATTACTTGGATGGTGGCAGTGAGGTCGGGCGGGAATGGTACCGCGGCGTGAATGGTTTCGCCGCCAACGACGAGTTGAAAGCTGCGGTATTTCTTGAGTGTTCTCACGAGGCGTTTGATGAAGTGACCACTGCGGGTCTCCATCAGGTGGGTCACGGCTAGTGCTGCCATCACAATATTGAGATGTGCTGTGATCGAGTTTTGTTTCCTCGCATAGATTGGGCGTGCTTTCAGGTCTGATTTCGACATCTGATACGACATTTTCAATGTGGAATAGCCTGCGGTAATGCCCGATAACCTCCTGGGCGGGAAGAGCGGTCAGGTCGGTTTCATAGCCTTTAATTCCGGCTAGGACTCGGTGTTTGGCAGCAAGAGCGTAGTTGACCTTCTTGTTCGGGGTGGAAAGATCGAAATAGCGGTTGCGCTTAATGGCGATTTCGCCGTCAACAGCGCGTTTGGCTTTTGTGACTTGCGCTTTGATTCCGCGCAGGCCGTGTCTGGCCCGATCATAGGAGTACTGGAAGTGGGTCACCGTATTCGGGGTTGTGTGTTTGCGCGCATCGCTTGCCGAGGCTTGTGTCCAGATCCGGCCGTGGGCGTAGGCTTCACCAGGGATTTCCCGCCGCCAGGTTTCAATCACCTCAGGCACGGTGGGGTTTCACCGACAAAATGTAGTGCAGACCTGCATCTATCAATGCTTGCTTGTTCGGAGGGTGTCAAGTTGTTTGTGTGTGGGGCTAGGTTTATAGGTATTTGTCGAAGCTGTCGGGGTAGGCCACGGCCATTTGGTTAATGGCTTGTTTCCAGCCGGAAACTCGGGTCCCTTCCATGAGTCTGCCGGTTGTCGCTGAGACTCGTTTGCCCTGCTTCGCTCTCTTGGCAGCTCGTCTGTCTTCGATATTGCAGATCATCAACCATAGCGTCTTGAGCGCTGATTCATTGTTAGTGAACTGCACCCTGTTGCGGGTAGCTTTCCGCAGTTCATTGTTGAATGATTCAATCGAATTCTTCGTGTAAATGACCTTGCTGGCTGCTGGTGGGAACTGGAGAAACAGTACGAAACGCGCCCATGCATCTCGCCAGACTTTGACTGAGCGTGGATACTTTTCTGCCAATTCAGAGGCTTCAAATTTGTCTAAGGCAGCCTTAGCTGTGGACTCGTCCGTGGCGGTGTAAATCTTTTTCAACGCGGCCGATACGCCCCGGCGATCCCTGTAGGCTACCCATCGGTTAGCGGCACGAATCAGGTGCACGATACAGGTTTGCACCATAGAGTTCGGCCAGGTTGCCTTTACTTCTTCCGGCAAGCCTTTGAACCCGTTACAGCAAACGATAAAGACGTCTTTAACCCCACGGTTAGAAAGATTGACGCATACTTGCGCCCAGGATGAAGCGCTTTCTTCTTTGGCAATCCACGATTCCAAAAAGTGCTTGATACCGTCGAGAGCCACGCCGATTGCCATGTACGCGGACTTATTGACCACTAGGCCGCCATCGCGGATTTTAATGCGCAGCGCGTCCAGGAAAATGACCGGGTAGAACTCGTCTAGCTGGCGGTTTTGCCAGACCATGACCTCATCCGGGACGGCATCAGTAACCGCAGAAATCGTCTCATGGGAAATATCAACACGCATCGCCGTTGCCATATGATGCTGGATGTCCCTAATTGTCATCCCACCGGCGTACAAGCTAACGGTCATGTCATCGACATCGGTCAATCTCCTCGAGCCTTTAGGGACCATAGTCAGCAAGAATGTGCCAGCCCTATCCCTCGGCACATCAACGGTAACTGGCCCGTAGTTAGAATCCACAGTCTTTGGATACGACCCGTTGCGGTGATTGTCTGTTCTAGCTGCAGCTTTAGCGCTCCTGTCGCCAGACTCGTAGCCCAGGTGGGCATCCATTTCAGCGTTGAGTCCCCCTGGTAATCGAGGCTTGCAACATGCCGCGAACCAGGTCGTTGGCATCCGTTGTAGACGTGCCTAGGTCATCAATCAGCTTCGCGATTTCAGGGTTAGCAAGAAGCTTCTTTTCGATCGCATCAATCTTGGCCTTATCAGCCGGATCTCGTCTCGCCACAGTAGTCATTCTGGTCCATCTCCTCATGCAGGTTAGGTACCCACACACAAACCATCAGACACTCTCTATTCCGAAGCCACTCCGGCGGCGTGGGCCGCGCACAACAAGGACCGCGATAAGCTGCAGGACATTAGCCGTGAGATGCTCGGCAGCGCCCTCGACTTGGTCATGGCCGCTGGCCACCCGTTCTACGATAATGACCACCAGAAGGTCGATACTCCCGACTATAGCTTCATGTACGAGGACGACTACGCTAAGCTTTCCGGAGGCGAGACCGACTGGAATTACTTCGAGTCCAACGATGACTTCAAGAAGATGGCGCAAGGTGACGTCAAGCCGTAGCAGAAGTATTGGGGTATCGCGCAGGTAGGTTCCACGTTGCAGAACTCCCGCTCGGGCGAGGCAAAGGCTCCATACTCGGACGAGCTTAACGACGTCGTCGATCTCCCCACCATGACGACTGGCGCCCTCAATGCGCTGGGACAGGACGAGGATGGCTTTTCCATCATGATTGAGGGCGGTGCCATCGACTGGGCCGGCCACGGAAATAACCCAGTGCGCGATATCGAGGAGACTCAGGACTTTAATAAGTCGGTTGATGCTGCCATCAAGTAGGTAGAGGAGAACTCCTCGTGGGAGGACACTTTGCTCGTCGTGACCGCGGATCACGAAACCGGTTATCTATCCGGTGCGAACGAGACACCGACTGAGGATAACCCTGATGCGGAAGACCGCTTTAACGCCATGGAAGGCGAAAAGGGCAAGGTCGCTCGGCACGGTTGGTACTCCGGGCAGCACACCAACCAATTGGTGCCATTCTTCTTCAAGGGTGCAGGCTCTGAGGACATCATGGCTAATACCTCCGGTACGGATTCGGTGCGCGGCGATTTCATCGATAACACCTTGGTGGCCAACTTGGTCTTTGATGAGTGGTGGAATGGTGACGCCGGCTCTGCCGACGAGCCAGAGCAGCCGGGAAGTACTACTAATCCGGCGGATGATGCAGGAAAGAAGGGCAGCAGCAAGGGCTTTGCCGCAGGTCTAGCTACAGGCCTAGGAATCTTGGGCGCTGTCGTTGGCGGACTCGGTTTCCTAGCCACGCAGATGGGTGTGCTCAATATTGACCTAAAGCCCATCTATGAGCAGCTAAAGCGCGTCGGCCTGCGCTAAACAAACGGAAGTAGGCCTAACGCCACGTTAAAGTCCTGCCCTCAGCTGCAGAAGCGGAGGGCAGGACTTTTCTTAGCTCTGGGAAATCGGAGTTGGTTGGATCTTCCAGACCTCGTTGGCATAGTCCGCGATGGTCCGGTCGGAAGAAAAGCGGCCAGAGTAGCAAATATTGAGCCACGCCTTCTTGGCCCAGGCAAGTTGGTCTGCCTCGTATTCGGCAGCCATGCGGTCACGGGTTTCGCGGTAGTCGGCGAAGTCACCTAGGACGTAGTACTGGTCTTGGGCGTGCTCCCCGAAGCCGTCGAGAAGCGAGGCGCGCAGATCGCCGAAGATACCGGCATTGTCTGCGCCCAGGGTGCCGTCGACAAGCGCATCCAGTACGCGGGCCAAGCCTGGCACGCTCTGGTAAAGCTCGCCCGGGTTGTACTCGGCGCGCAGCTGCGGCAACTCCTCATTGCGGGCGCCGAAGATATAAGCGTTGTTCTCGCCAACCGCCTCGACGATTTCTACGTTTGCTCCATCCATGGTGCCCAAGGTCAGGGCACCATTCATCATGAACTTCATATTGGACGTGCCGGAGGCTTCCTTGCCAGCCACAGAAATCTGCTCGGAGATATCAGCGGCCGGGATGATGTGCTCTGCGGGGGAGACGTTGTAATTCTCTACGAAGACGACGCGGATGATGTCCTTGGTGGCCGGGTCGTTATTGACTAGGTCTGCGATGGTGTTGATGAGCTTAATAATCGCCTTGGCGCGGTCGTAGCCCGGTGCGGCCTTGGCACCAAAGATGAAAGTACGCTTCGGCACGGTTTCGCCCTCTCCCTTGATGCGGAAGTAGAGGTCAAGGACGTAGAGGGCGTTCATCAGCTGGCGCTTGTACTCGTGCAGGCGCTTAATCTGCACGTCAAAGATGGAATCAGGGTCGATTTCAGCGCCTTGGTGGACGTTTACCCACTGCGCAAAGTCGCGTTTATTGGCCTGCTTGATGGCGATCAGTTCTCGTAGTAGGTCAGCATCGTCGGCCTTATCGGCGAGTCTGGCCAGCTGGGTGAGGTCAGTAACCCACGCATCGGAACCAGCCTGCTGGGTGAGCAGTTCTGCCAGGCGGGGGTTGCACATCTTCAGCCAGCGGCGCGGGGTGACGCCATTGGTCTTATTGTTGAATTTTTCTGGCCAGAGCTCATGCCATTCGGACAGCGTATCGGCCTTGATGATTTCGGTATGCAGGGCGGCGACACCGTTAATGGAGTAAGCGGCGTAGCAGGCGATCCAGGCCATGTGAACCTGTCCGTTGGACACCGGCGCCATGTAGTCAATGCGACCCTGATCCAGGCCGCGATGGGCCATATCTTCGCGGAAGCGGCGATCGATTTCTTCCACCAACTGCCAGATGCGCCAGAACAGCTTTTGGAAGATGGACACTTCCCAGCTCTCCAGTGCCTCTGCGAGCACGGTGTGGTTGGTGTAGGCGAAGGTCTCGGTGACGATCTTCCACGCCGCATCCCAGCTCAGACCATGGTCATCGAGCAATATGCGCAAGAGCTCTGGGATGGCGAGCACTGGGTGAGTGTCATTGAGCTGGATGGAGTTGTACTGCGCAAAACCGGTGAGGTCCTCGCCGTGCTGGGCAATGTAGTTATCCACCATGGTTTGCAGGGAGGCGGAGACAAAGAAGTACTGTTGGCGAACGCGCAGTACTTTGCCCTCGTAGGTGGTGTCGTTGGGGTAGAGCACGCGGCAGATATCCATGACGCGCTCGCGATCGACAATGGCCTCCGTAAAGCGCTGGGAGTTGAAGGCATCGTAGTCGAATTCATCGATGGGCTCGGACTTCCACAGGCGTAGCGTGCCTACGTTATCGGTTCCGTAGCCAGTAATAGGCATGTCATAAGGAATAGCGCGCACGTCCATGTCATCAAAGTGGACGCGGCGCTGCTCGGAGGCGCGGCGGATGATGAAGTCATAGCCGTTTTCCATCCATTCATCAGGCTGTTCCTTCTGGAAGCCATTCTCAAAGGACTGGCGGAAAAGGCCGTAACGGTAGAGCAGGCCATAACCGGTGACGGGGTAGTCCTGGGTGACAGCGGAATCGAGGAAGCAGGCGGCAAGGCGGCCGAGGCCACCGTTGCCGAGCGCGGCATCGTGCTCAGCTTCGAGGACATCGCTCAGCTCGTGGTCGGCAGCGGTGGCCGCTGCCTTGGCATCGTCGACCAAGCCCAGGTTGGTGAGGTTATTGAGCAGCGCGCGGCCCTGCAGGAACTCCGCAGAGAAGTAATGCTGCTGGCGGGTCGCGGCATAGGCGGAACGGGTGCGCTCCCAGTTATCGGCAATCTGCTCCATGACGGCGCCGGATAGGCCCGACCAGAACTTGCGGTAGGAAGCGCTGTGCGGGCTCACACCGGAGGCCGCACGAACATGGGAGGGAACGGTGGATTCGAAAACAGAGTGCCGTGGCTGGCTCATGTGAAACCTTAAGTTAGTGGAAAGTCACGAAACGCCTGCCAGCTTAATAGGATTGGCGCAGCCTTGCAGGGGGAATAGGTAAAGGCGCGCCGGGTACCTAGGGCTTTGCCAAGTAAGTCAATGCCGCACCATATGCCGCCCGGGTGGAGGCATGGACGGTCGGGGCGTAGTCCGGCAGGAAGGTCGCCTGGTGGTTGACCGGTGGGTCTTGCAACTCGTCTTCCGGGGTGCAGCCGATGTGCCAAAAGACATAAGGTACGCCCCATGCCTGGGGTAGGTAGCAAAAGTCCTCAGAGGCGGTAGAAGGGGCGGCGATGACCGAATCGGAGCCGAAGGCGGCATCGAAAACCTCGGCCACTGGGGCGTGGGCCGTGGCGTCGTTATCAGTGACCTCGCCGTGAGCGTAGTACTCAAAGGTCGGGTCTTGCTCGCTTCCGGACGCCACACACTCGGCCTTGACCATGCGCTCGAGGGAGGCATAAATCTTTTCCGCGAGTGCGGGATCGTAGTAGCGCGTATTGAGCACGAGCTCGGCGGATTCGGGAATGATGTTGTTTTTATCGCCGGAGTGTAGCTCGCCTACAGAGATGACAAAGAACTCGTGTGGGGCAACTTCGCGGCCCACGATAGCTTGGAGGCGGGTGACGATCATGGCCGCGATATAGGTGGGGTCGATGGAGTTATGGGGCATGGAGGCGTGGGCCGATTTTCCAAAGACGCGAATGCGCAGGGAATCGCAGCCGGCCATGATGGGGCCTGCGGTGTGGCGCACAGTGCCAGCTCGGCCGGGCATGATGTGTTGGCCAAGGCAAATATCGGGACGCGGCACGCGCTCGATGAGTTTATCGGCCAACATGTCCTTTGCTCCCATGGAGGATTCTTCAGCCGGTTGGAAAAGGGCGAGGAAAGTGCCGGACCAAGAGCTTCGGGAGGCGTCGAGAAGCGCGCAAGCGCCCAGCAGCGCCGTGGCGTGCATATCGTGCCCGCAGGCGTGCATCTTTCCATTAGTGGCGGCATAGGACACGCCAGTGGCTTCCTCGACAGGCAACCCATCGAAGTCTGCGCGCAGCAGGGCGGTAGGCCCATCGCCGTTGCGGAAGATAGCGACCATACCAAAGCCGCCGATGTTTTCTACTACCTCGCAGTCAAAATCGGCGAGCTTGGCGCGGATACGACCGGCGGTGCGCTCTTCTTCATGCGAAAGCTCGGGGTGGCGGTGCAGGTCTTCGTAAAAGTCCTGCTGCCACCCCAGGTCGGCTTCCTGGGACGTGACGAGCTGGGCGATGCGGGCAGAATTAGACATGGTTTCACACCTTAGGGATTGGGTAGGGTTGGCGCTATGCCGGTTATTCAATTTGATGTTTTGGTTCCCAACGGGCAAGCAGAGCGCGTCGCGGAAATCTTTACCACCGCCACCGACAAGCTGGTGGAGAGCGGTTCGCTTTCTTCCGCTGACGTTACTCACCCCAAGGCACCGCAGTTTCCAGAGGGGCTGGAGGAGCAGCTGCGGAAAAATTATCGCGACGAGCATGAGGACCGTGACCTTGCGGACGCGAGCGTGCACCGCTATGACATTGCGGTGGCGGGCGTGAGCGGCTCGGTCAACCAGCTGGGCATGGTGCTCTCGCGCCTTCTAACCCCGCATGCAGTGCTGCCCAAGGACCACGTATTGCTAGAAGATGAGCTGGCACATGAGCGGCCCGCCATCTTCCCGTGGTCGCTGTCCATTCGGCCTTAGAGCTGCTTGACGATGTCCCCGGCGGCCGCCGCTAGCTGCTGGGCCAACGAGCCTTCTTGGCTAAGGGGAGCGCAGTAGGCGTCGGTGTCATGCTCGAAGGAGCCGGCGACAATGCCCACCGGTGTTCCGGCTTGCCGGGCGAGATCCGTGATGGTTCCGACTGCCTTGCCGGTCAGAGACTGTTCATCAAAGCGGCCCTCGCCAGTAATGACGAGATCGGCAGCGGCGATCTTTTCCGGAAGGCCCAGTGCTGCGGCTACGTGCGTGCCGCCGGACAGGACGCGCACGTGTTCGTCTGAGCCCCAGAGGGTGCGCGAGAGCCAGGACAGGCCAATGGGAAGGCCACCCGCGGCGCCATAATAGGCAGAATCTGCATCGGTGCCGGTAACCTCGCAGGCTTGGAGCATGGCGCCGGCCAGCAGCGCTACTTGTTCGCCTTCAGCTCCCTTTTGGGGGCCGTACATGGTTGCCGCCTGCACTGGGGTAGCGCGGGTATCTGCCAGCAGTGTGAAGTCGAGCATGCCGGCCTTGATATTGAGCTGCGCGGTATCGATGTGGTCCAGCTGAACGAGAGGAGCGCCGCCCTTGGGCAGGGCATAGCCGCGGGCGTCGTGCGCGGCGGCGCCGAGTGCGGTGAGGATGCCCATCCCGGCGTCAATGCTGGCGGTGCCGCCTAATCCCAGCACGATCGAGGTAGCGCCACGTGTTTCTGCGTCCGCGATCAGCACCCCGGTGCCATAGGAATCGGCGTGGAGCGGATCCAGGCTGTCCTGCACAGCGGGCAACCCGGTCGCAGAGGCGGCGTCAATGAATGCCGTGGTTCCGGTGAGAACATAGCTCGCCTGAGTCAAGCGGCCATTGGCGTCGGTAGTGGGCAGGGTAATGGTCTCGGCGGATTGTCCTCCGGCCGCTGCTGCCTGCGCAAGGACGGTGGCGGTGCCCTCGCCGCCATCAGCCATGGGCAGGGTGGTCACCGTGGCGTCGGGAAGCGCCTGGCGCACTCCCATAGCAATGCTGGCTGCGGCCTCGGGCGCGGAGGCGGTGCCTTTAAACGAGTCTGGGGCGACAACAATATGCATGCCCGTGATTATAAAGCCCGCCCGCGCTGGGGCACGGCGCGGCTTAGGATTCGAACGGACTACAGAAAATATCCATCTTTAACGTGGCTGGTAAAGGGGGTATGTATCTACCTGAACCCTCGAACCTGCTTGCATTATCGGTAGTTTGATAGGAAACTGGTATCTGTTCTTACAAGTCCACAGAATGGAATGCACACCATGTCAGTAGATAGCCAAATCTCTGAGTACTACGACAAATTGCTCAAGCGCAATGCGGGAGAACCAGAATTCCACCAAGCGGTTTCTGAGGTCCTGGATTCGCTGAAAATTGTCCTAGAAAAAGACCCGCAGTACGCGGACTACGGCTTGGTGGAGCGCCTGTGCGAGCCTGAACGCCAGCTCATCTTCCGGGTGCCATGGATCGACGATAATGGCGACATCCAGGTCAACCGCGGCTTCCGCGTTCAGTTCAACTCCGCGCTCGGCCCCTACAAGGGTGGCCTCCGATTCCACCCCTCGGTCAACCTGGGCATCATCAAGTTCCTCGGCTTTGAGCAGATTTTCAAAAACTCGCTGACCGGCCTGCCCATTGGCGGCGGCAAGGGCGGTTCTGATTTTGATCCCAAGGGCAAGACCGAGGTAGAGGTCATGCGCTTTTGCCAGTCCTTTATGACGGAGCTGCACCGCCACATCGGTGAATACCGCGACGTGCCGGCCGGTGACATTGGCGTCGGCGGCCGTGAGATCGGCTTTCTCTTTGGTCAGTACCGCCGCCTGACCACCCAGCACGAATCCGGCATCCTCACCGGCAAGGGGTTGACCTGGGGTGGCTCCCTGGTTCGTACTGAGGCCACGGGCTTTGGCACGGTCTACCTCACCAATGAGATGATGAAGACGCACGGCGAGTCTTTCGACGGCGCCAAGGTTATCGTCTCCGGTTCTGGCAATGTGGCCATCTACGCCGCAGCCAAGGCCCAAGAACTTGGCGCCACCGTCGTTGCGATGTCTGATTCCTCCGGCTACATCACCACCCCGAATGGCGTGGACATTGAACTGCTCAAGGATGTAAAGGAAACCCGCCGTGAACGTATTTCCACCTACGCCGAAGAGGCTGGAAACGGAGTGGAATTCCACAAAGGCGGAAATATCTGGGAAGTACAGGCAGACGTGGCTCTGCCGTGTGCCACCCAAAATGAGCTCGATGGCGATTCCGCAAAGAAGCTCGTTGACGGCGGCGTGCGCTACGTAGCCGAAGGTGCCAATATGCCGTCTACCCCAGAGGCGGTCCACATCTTCCAAGAATCTAAGATCAATTTCGCGCCGGGCAAGGCCGCCAACGCTGGTGGCGTTGCTACCTCCGCGCTAGAAATGCAGCAAAACGCATCCCGTGACTCCTGGTCCTTTGAGTACACCGATGATCGCCTCCATGCGATCATGTCCAATATCTTTAAAAACATCGATAGCACGGCTAAGGAATATGACCGTGAAGGCGATTACGTTGCCGGTGCAAATATTGCTGGCTTCAAGAAGGTAGCGGACGCCATGCTGGCACAGGGCGTTATCTAGCTGCTCACTTCTTCTTTCAAGCCCCCTTTCTGTGCTGCCTTTGTGTAGTGGAGAAGGGGAGCTTGTGCTGTAAATACGCACCATAGATTGCGTGAGTGGGCGGTTGCAAGGCGATTGTCGGCACTGGAGGGTAAATCCGCAGTACACACTCGGTGCGTGGCCTCCACGTCTGGCGCGTGAGGGCATGTAAAATTCGCAGCATGTACCGTGTCTTTGAGTCCCTAGATGAACTAGTCCAGCACTTGGAAGAGGCCCATAGCCTCCCCATGACCTCTAATTGCATGGTTCCGCGCCATGAAATGCTCGCGCTTCTCGACGACCTCCGAAACGCCCTGCCCGTTGAAATTGATGACGCGCAGGATGTCTTGGATAAGCAGGATGAAATCCTCCACGGCGCCGAAGAGCGCGCGGACCAGACCATCAATGATGCTAATGCGCAGGCCGACGACATCGTGGGCCATGCTCGCGAGGAGGCGGATGCCACGGTGTCCCACGCAGAACAGCATGCCGCCAAGCTAGTGGCTGATGCTGAAGCTCGCGCTCAGTCCATGGTGGAACAGGCCCGCGCGGAAGCAGACCGCACCATCGCTCAGGCCAATGATGAATATGAGCGTTCCGTGGCAGAAGGCCGTGCCGAGCAAGAGCGTATGGTTTCGGAATCTGAAGTTGTGCGCCGCGCTGATGAGGAAGCACACCGCATCGTGGAGTCCGCCCACACCGAGTCCAACCGTCTGCGTAGTGAATGCGACGAGTTTGTAGACGGCAAGCTAAGCGAATTTGAAACCACTCTCAATGGACTACTGCGCACCGTAAGCTCCGACCGCTCTGCACTGCGCGGAGGTGCCGGAGTCCGTTCCCGCGGTGGCGACTACCAGCCCTCGGGTCGTGCCGGCGGCGTTGCGGGCGGCTCCCGTTACGCAGAAGGCGAGGCCTACGAGCGTCGCTATAACGAGCGCTAAGCCTTTAAATTCTTTCTGCCCTCAAGCTTCATTTCCCGGAGGTACCCGGGCTGGGGAACTTAAGGGGTGAGGGATGGTTTAGTCCCATACATCAGGCACGGCCAAAGACCCTGGTGGGTGGGCAGACGGTTTGTCGTACACCGTCTGCCCACCCACCAGGGCCTTTATGTTTTCCTACCAGTGCGGGCAGTTCAGGAAGTTGCGTGGGAGCGAGGCTGTGTGGTGGGCACTGCCGTATTCGTTGCATAGGAAGCAGCTGTTAACGGCGTGTGTGCGGACATGGCGCCGCCTTCCTTCCCCGAGGTGAGTTGCGCAGGCGCGGCGGATTGGACGGCCATACATGCTGCAATGACTGCGGTCACTAAGCCAGGGAAAAGGAATGCAACGAGTGCGGTAAAGAAATAGGAAGACAGTGACGTCAAAGAACTATCACTAAAGTTCTGCGGAAAGCACACCGCGCACATACTCACTAGCGCACCTGTGGCAACTAGCATGGTGCCTACAGAAATAAGCGCGGTAGGAATGGTCTCACGTGAGAACCAGGTGATGGCGCCTGCGCTTAGGGAAAAGATGAGTGCGCCGGTAAGCACCGAAAGATCCATGCCAGTGGGCAATACCAGGATGGTGCCAGCAATTAAACCAGCAACGATGCTGCAGATGAGTGCAGTAAATAGGCGAATCCCACTAGCGCCATAGATGCCTGAACGGTCCGGCTGTGGAGTGGCGTGTACGAGCGTGCCGGAAATGGTTAATACCGCGGCAGGAAGGCAGCTGAACATGACGAATCCGAGTGCGATGCTGCGTGGATCCGGGGAGGCTAGCGCCAAGTGGTAAGTCATGTCTCCACACTAAAGACGGCTTTGGCTTGGGAAAAGGCTACTCCGGAAAGGCATAGGCCCTTTTACTTTAAACGACAGACTCTTGACAGAAAGTTTGCCTGTGCTGGCCGCTAGGCGGAGTTTGCGGGGCAAGGTAGACTACCTAGTGTTATGACATCACCATTGAAGTTCGATGTGGGCGAATTGTTGAACGCCCAAGGCGCTGACGCACTGCCGGAGCAACGCACCCAGACCGGCCCCGCACCTGAGAGGATCGGCGTCGAGATGATCGCTATTCCGAAGGGCGAGGAGCTCACCGTAGACGCCACCTTGACCCCTCTAGGTGCAGGTGTCTTGGTGGATGCCAACGTATCTGGACGGCTGACAGGGGAATGCTCTCGGTGCTTGAAGGAACTGCACCCAGAGCTGGACTTGCATGTCACGCAGGTCTTTGCTGCCGATGAATCCTTCGTCTCTGGCGATGATCCTGCAACCGATGATGAAGGTTCCGGAGATGAGATTCCGGAGATCGAGGATGATGAGCTGGACCTTTTGCAGGCCGTGATCGATGAGGCAGGCCTCAACCTTCCCTTCGCGCCGGTGTGTGAAGATGGCTGTGAGATTGACACGCCTGAAGGCGTGACCACCGGTATTTCTGGTGAAGAAGAGGAAGATAAGGTCGATCCCCGCTGGGCTGGTTTGGAGAAGTTCCTATGAGCCGCAAAAAGAAGCTAACCGGGGAAGAGGCACTGGCAGCCGAATTTGCTGCAGTAGACCACACCCCACTGTTGGAATCGCTCGGCGTGGAGTTGAAGCCGGAGCACCTGCGTTTGGCGCTTACTCACCGCTCTTTTGCCAATGAGAATGGGCATTTGCCTAATAACGAGCGCTTGGAGTTTCTGGGCGATGCGGTGCTGGGCCTGTCGGTGGCCTCTCAGCTCTACATCACTTATCCTTCTCGTCCGGAATCGGATATTTCCAAGATGCGTGCCTCGATCGTCTCGCGCTACGGGCTATCGGATATCGCTCGTGAGATAAACCTCGGCCCGCACATTTTGCTGGGCAAGGGCGAGCAGTCCACTGGTGGACGCGATAAGGATTCCATCCTTGCCGATACCACCGAGGCAATCTTTGGCGCTATCTACCGTGAGCATGGATTCGAAACTGCGCGAGATGTCATCCTGCGCCTATTTGCAGAAAAGATCGACAACGCCACTGTGAGCGGTCGCCACCTAGATTGGAAGACCACTTTGCAGGAGCTGTGCGCCGAGCTTAAGGCACCAATGCCGGTCTACTCGGCTACCTCCACCGGCCCAGAACATGACCAGACCTTTAACGCGGTAGCCACCGTTGCTGGTCTGACCGTGGGCAATGGAGTGGGACACAATAAGAAGCTGGCCGAGCAGCAAGCAGCTCAAGAGGCGTGCCAGACCCTCCGCGAAACCCCGCTTTTGGTGCAGGGCACCGCGCATAAAGAAGGCTAAGTATGCCGGAACTGCCGGAAGTCGAGTCCGTCCGCCGGGGTCTTGAGCCCCACGTGGTGGGGCGGACTTTTGAGTCTGTGCACGTCCTGCACCCGCGTGCCAACCGTGGCCAAGATGAGCCACTTCCCGGTCTTCTTGTCGGTAAAGAGATCGCCGCTGTGGCTCGGCGGGGAAAGTTTATGTGGCTGGAATTTGTGGGCGAAGATTCCATGGATCCCCACCGCGACGTCCTCTTCATCCACTTAGGCATGTCGGGTCAGGTTCGAATCGGTGCGACCGATTCGCCGCATCTGCGCATTAGCGCTCAGCTAAGCGGTGGGGTAGAGCTTAGCTTTGTGGACCAGCGCACCTTTGGCTATTGGCTCTATGCACCGTGGGCGAAGATCTCGCACATAGGCATTGACCCGTTGGAACCAGATTTCGACATTGTGGCAACCGCCCGGCGCCTGCGGGCAAAGAAGACTGCAGTAAAGACCGCACTCTTGGATCAAACCTTGGCTTCTGGAATCGGCAATATCTATGCCGATGAATCCCTGTGGGCGGCACAGATTCCGCCACGCAAAAGGGCATCGACGTTGCGGCAAAAGGATGCCGTGGCCCTGCTCGAAGCGGCCCAGGAGGTCATGGCCGCCGCCCTAAAAGTGGGTGGCACGAGCTTTGATTCCTTGTACGTCAACGTGAATGGTGAATCGGGATACTTCTCGCGGTCCTTGGCCGCGTATGGGCGCGCTGGCCAGCCCTGTCAGCGCTGCGGAACGCCCTTAGAACGCTGCGTAATTTCAGGGCGTTCCACCCATTTCTGCCCCCATTGTCAATAAGTTATGGCGCATGGGGTTCACGTTGTGAACCTCAAGGCAGTAAATTATTCTGCATGGATTTTCTTGAAAATGTCGTAACGACATTTAATGACGGCGTCTGGTCGTGGATTCTGCCCTGGCTGCTCATCGCTGCGGGCCTATTCTTCGGCATCCGTACCGCTTTGGTGCAGGTGCGCATGGTGCCGGACATGTTCCGCGCCGTCGTCGAGCGACCCAAGGGGGAGGGCCGCGATGAGGACGAGGACTATGGCGGCATCTCTGCTTTCAAGGCCTTTACCATCTCGGCCGCTTCCCGCGTTGGCACCGGTAACGTGGCCGGCGTGGCCGTGGCTATTTCCGTGGGCGGCCCAGGTGCTGTCTTTTGGATGTGGCTCATCGCCATCCTTGGTGGTGCAACTGCATTTATCGAGTCCACCCTGGCGCAGCTGTGGAAGGTGCGCGATGGCGACGGGTACCGCGGCGGCCCGGCGTACTACATGAAACGCGGCTTGGGCTGGGGCCCGCTTGGCGCGCTTTTCTCCATCGCTATCGCCTTTACCTTTGGTTTGGTCTACAACGCCTTTCAGACCAACGCCATTGCAGATGCGGTGTCCTTCTCCTTTGACCGCGATGACACCATGTTCCGCTCCATTATCGGTGTTGTTATTGCCGTGGTTGCGGGCCTCATCATCTTTGGCGGCGTGAACCGCATTGCCAATATCACCCAGATCATCGTGCCTTTTATGGCAGTGGCCTACCTGCTTATCGGCGGCTTTGTAGTCATCACCAACTTTGACAAGGTGCCGGGAATGATTGGCGATATTGTCGGCCACGCACTGGGCATTAAGGAAATCGCAGGCGCCGGTCTCGGCGCGGCCATGATGAAGGGTATTCAGCGCGGACTGTTCTCCAACGAAGCTGGTGAGGGCTCTGCTCCGAACGCAGCCGCTACCGCGGCAGTCTCGCACCCGGTCAAGCAGGGCCTGGTGCAAACCCTTGGCGTGTACTTCGACACCTTGGTGGTGTGTACCATCACCGCCTTTATCATCTTGCTGGGGCCGGAGATTGCCTACGGTGCTGAAGCAGAGGGCGTCTCCTTGACCCAGGCGGCATTGTCTTCTGAGGTGGGCGAATGGGGAATCCACTTCGTCAGCTTCATCCTCTTCTTCCTGGCTTTTTCCTCCATCCTGGGCAATTATTACTTGGCGGAATCTAACCTGGAGTACCTCACCCAGAGCAAGCCTGCGCTGGTAATTTTCCGCCTCGTCGTGCTTTTCTTTGTCTGGTTCGGCGCAGTGGGTTCCCTGCCGCTGGTCTTTGCTTTGGCCGATACCGGTGCGGCAACCATGGTGATTCTCAATATCATCGCCATCGTGCCACTATCCGGTGTGGCGATTAAGTTGCTCAAGAATTACAACGAGCAGCGCAGCCACGGCATCGATCCGGTATTCCACCGCGATATGATGCCGGAGCTGAAGGGCGTAGAGTGCTGGGACGGATCGGATCCTGTCACTCGCCGCAGCGAGGAGGATCGCCGCGTGTTGCGTGATAAGGGACACCACGACCGCTATTAGAAATTAGGGAGGCCGCATGGCACTGGAAAGAATGACCGCTTTTGTCCATGGGCACGTTCAAGGCGTGGGCTTTCGGTGGTGGACGCGCTCCCGTGCCCTTGAACTCGGCTTGAGTGGGCATGCCACCAACCTGAGCGATGGCCGGGTGCAGGTGGTAGCAGAAGGTCCGCGGGAGAAATGCGAGGAATTGCTGGGACTCCTCAAAGAGCAGCCGAGTACGACCCGCCGCCCGGGAACGGTGGATCTGGTCGTCGAACAATGGGCTGCCCCTAAGGGCGAATCTGGCTTCAGCGAACGCTAACTCGCAGCACAAGCCCGCCCAGCCGAATCTCGAGGCTCGGCTGGGCGGCTGCGTTCAAGGCTTGCTAAACTTACCCAAATGCACCTGAAATCGCTGACGCTGAAAGGCTTCAAATCATTCGCGTCGGCGACGTCTCTGAAATTCGAGCCAGGAATTTGCGCCGTCGTCGGACCGAATGGCTCCGGCAAGTCCAACGTGGTCGACGCCCTGGCCTGGGTTATGGGTGAGGGAAGCGCCAAGACGCTGCGCGGTGGAAAGATGCAGGACGTCATCTTTGCCGGCGCTGGTGACCGCAAAGCGCTGGGGCGCGCCGAGGTCACCCTCACCATTGATAATGCGGACGGTGCGCTGCCAATCGAATACTCGGAAGTGTCGGTCACCCGCCGGATGTTCCGCGATGGCGCCAGCGAATACGAAATCAATGGCTCCAAAGCGCGCCTGATGGATATTCAGGAGCTGTTATCTGATTCCGGTATTGGCCGCGAGATGCACATTATCGTCGGCCAAGGCAAGCTTTCTGAGATCCTAGAATCGCGGCCTGAGGATCGGCGCTCGTATATCGAAGAGGCTGCGGGTGTGCTCAAGCACCGCCGCCGCAAGGAAAAAGCGCAGCGCAAGCTCACCGGCATGCAGGCCAATTTGGATCGCCTGCAGGACCTTACTGATGAGTTGGGCAAGCAGCTCAAGCCTTTGGCCCGTCAGGCTGAGGCCGCCCAGCGCGCTGCCACTGTACAGGCTGATTTGCGCGACGCTCGCCTGCGGCTTGCCGGCGATAGGGTAGTGCGCCTGCGCAGCAAGTTTCAGGAGGCCGAGCGCGCGGCCGAGGTCCTAGCCGAGCAAGTAGAAGAAGTTACTGCGCAGCTAGAAGAGGCAACGGGTTCCCAGCTAGAAGTGGAAGCCCAGCTGGAGGAGATTAACCCCAAGGCGGATTCCGCCCAAAAGCTGTGGTTCGACCTATCCACGCTTTCCGAGCGCATTTCCGCCACCCAGCGCATCGCGGAGGAACGAGCGGCCAATGCCGGCGCCCAGGTGGCCTATTCTGGCCAGGACCCGGATGACCTAGAGGCCCGTGCTGCCCGCGCGGACGAAGAACATGCGGAGCTTCTCGCCGCGGCAGAGGAAGCTGCGGAGCGCTTGGAGGCTATCCGCGAGGAGGTAGCAGAGCGTCGTGAGGCATTCGAGGCCGCTGAGCGCGAGCACATGGCGCAGCTGCGTGCTATTGCGGATAGGCGTGAGGGCGTCGTCCGCCTCATCGCCGCAGAAGAAAAGGCGGCAGGCCAGGTAACTTCGGCAGAAGAGGAGCTGGCGCGTCAAGAAGAGACCTTGACTTCTACCAAGCAGCGCACCCAAGCTGCCCAGGCGGAAGCCGATGAGGTAGCGGATAAGTTGCAGTCTTTGGCCGGTGAGCGTGAGCCGCTCGAGGAAGCCCATGTGCGAGCGGCCAGTGAATCGGGTGCGGCCGATAAGCGTTTGGAGCAGCTACGCGATGAGCAGCGCGAGCGCGAGCGCGCCGTCTACACGTTGCGCTCCCGCATCGATACCTTGGCTCAAACTGCGCCGGAAAAGATTGAGGTAGGCGAGCATTTCCAACCGTTGGCCGAGTTCATTACCACCAAGTACGAGACCGCGGTAGCCGCCGCGTTGGGTGCTTTTGCAGAGGCCCAGGCGGGCGAGATTTCTGCCCAGCTGATTGCGGACTTGGAAAAGGGCACGCGCTCTGCGCTTATCGACGTCTCCGTGGCCGCCCCTTCCTCTTCCTGGCGCGTGGATGCGTCTTTGCCCGCAGGCACCTCGTGGTTGCTCGACCACATTGCGGTGGTTCCAGAGGTATCCGCCGCGCTGCACCGCCTCCTTGCGGATGTCGTGCTCGTCTCCGATGTCGCGGAGGCGAAAAAGCTGGTGGCCGAGGACCCGCGCCTGCGTGCGGTCACCGAATCCGGCGTGGTGCTGGGTGAAGGTTGGGTAGAAGTAGGCACCGGTGCCTCATCCACCGTCGAGGTTTCCGCCCGCATCGCGGAGGCAGAGGAGCAGTTGGAATCTGCCACGCAGGAGCTGGAAGAACTATCGGGCACGCTTGAGGGCGCGAAGATCGCGGCGGAGGATGCCCGAGTGACTGCAGCCTCGGCAAAGGCCGCCTTGCGCGAGCACGATACTGAAGTTGATGCGTGGAAGCGCGACCACCAGCGCCTGCTCAAGCAGTACGAGGCCAATAAGAACGAGCACGAGAAGGCCGCGGCGCGCGCGACCGAGATCGAGGTTAAGCTGACCGAGGCCCGCACGCAGCTTGCCGACGCCCGCGATAGGCTCGCCCGCGTCGATGCGGACGAACAACCCGACGAACCCTCTTCGGTGGAGCGCGATGAGGCCTCCGCAGCATTAGAGCAGGTCAAGTCCATGGAAATGGAGGCGCAGGTTGCAGCACGCTCTGCCCAAGACCACGTGGGGCAGGTAGCGGGGAAGGGAGAGGCGTTGCGTCGCCAAGCGCAGCATGAACGCCAAGCCAAGGCCCGCCATGAGCAAGCCATGGCGCGGCGCAAGGCCCAGGGAGAATTGGCCGGTGCGGTAGCCAAGCATTCCCGCGATCTGGCCGCGCGCGCCACGCAGCTCCTCGAGCGCGCGACCTCTGAGCGCGATGACTACTTTGCACAGCGCACCTCCCTAAACTCGCAGCTGCAGCAGGTCAAGCAGCACGTCTCGGCCGCGCGGCAGCAGCTGGACCGGCTGACCAACCGCGCCCATGACTCCGAAATTGCTCGCTCCCAGGCGCAGGTGCGTGTAGACGAAGCAGAGGCCAAGATTGTGGAACAGCTGGGCATTGCGATTTCGGATCTCTTGCAGGACTACACTCCAGGCGAAGATTTCGACCGCGGGGCGGAAAACGCGCGCTTGAAGCAAGCAGAAAAAGACCTCAATTCCCTAGGCAAGGTCAACCCGCTCGCGTTGGAAGAGTATAAGGCTTTGGAGGAGCGCTATTCCTTCCTTTCCACTCAGCTGGAGGATGTCATCCAAGCCCGCAAGGATCTGGCGGGCGTTATCGAAGATGTAGACGCGCAGATTTTGCAGCTTTTTACCGATGCGTGGCACGACGTCGAAGCAGAATTTCCAAAGGTTTTCCAAACCCTTTTCCCCGGTGGCGAGGGGCGCCTTATCCTCACAGAGCCGGAGGACATGCTCACCACCGGCATCGAGGTGGAAGCGCGCCCACCGGGCAAGAAAGTCAAGCGCCTGTCCTTGCTATCTGGTGGCGAGAAGTCGCTTACTGCGCTTGCGATGCTGGTAGCTATCTTCCGCGCCCGCCCCAGCCCGTTCTATGTCATGGACGAGGTTGAGGCAGCGCTTGATGACGTCAACCTACGCCGTCTCATTGCCCTCTTTGAAGAGCTGCGGAAAGACTCGCAGCTAATCGTCATTACGCACCAAAAGCCGACGATGGATGTCGCCAACGTCCTTTATGGCGTAACCATGCGCGGCGATGGTGTTACTCGCGTGATTTCGCAGCGCATGAATCCCGCAGGCAGCGCCCCTGGAACGGAGCAAGCCAGCGAGGATGCCACTCGCTTGGGCGTAGATGCTCCCCGTGGTGACGAGGCGGGGAAGTAGCCTGGGCTCGTCGACTTCCCGCAGAAATCCTTCCGCTATAGGAGGGGGTTTGGCGTGCCGCGAGCTGAGAAGACTGGCACTATAGAGGCATGAATTCTTTATGGTTATGGATCGGCATTGCGATCGTCGTCATCGTGCTGATTATTCTTTTCGTAGTAATCGGCAAAAAGCGCGGCGACGCCAAAAAGGTGTCCTTTGATAAGCCTGCTGAGGAAGAACCGAAGCAGCTGACCCAGGAGCAAAAGTCCGGCAACTATCAAGCCAAGTCCGGCTTTAACTTCGCTCCTGCTGGCGGCGCTAAGGAAGCGCAGAAAGCCCCGGTTCAGGCGGACAAGTCAGCTCCAGCGCAGCAGGCAGCGAAGACAGAGCCGAATGCTACAGACATCGCCAACGAGCAGCTCAGCGGCAAGACCTCACAGTCTAAGGAAAAGCCGCAGGCACAGGCTAAGCCACAGTCTGCTCAGCCCACGACTGATGCCGCGGCAAACAAGCCCGTGGCCGACAAGCCTATGGCAGACAAGTCTGTGGCAGAGGAGCCAGAAACCGAACCGGCACCTCAGCAGGGGAAGCCGGCGAAGACCGACAAGCCGGCAGAGCCTACTAAGCAGGCCCAGGCCCAAGCGCCAGCGGAGGAGAAGCAAGCGGCAGAATCTTCCGCTGATAAGACAGAAAAACCACAGTCCAAGGGAACTGGCGCTGCGGCCGCGGCGACGACTGCTGGCGCGGCAGGCGTAGCGGGTGCGGCAGCTGGGGCGTCGGAAAGCGAAGAATCGCACGCGGACCGTGCCCCGAAAGCGGCTGGACAGCCAGAAGCTGCACCCAAGCCGGAAGAGCCGACAGCTGCCGAAAAGGCAAAAGAGCCGGAAGACGTTGTCTCCGTGGAAAATGCCGAGGTAGAAGAGGAGTCCCCAGTCTTCGACGAGGTTGTTGAAGACAATGATGCGGAAGACATCGAGGAGCGGGTGGACGACCGAGAGGAAGCCCAAGAAGCCGCAGCTGCTGCCGAGGCACAAACCGGTGCAGCCGAAGCCGCCAAGGAACAGACCGAAGTTCCAACAGGCGAACCTGCCCCAGCACCAGCTCCGCAGGATGATATCGCACCCGCCGGTGGGCGTCTTGGCCGTTTGCGCGGGCGCCTTTCGCGCTCGCAAAATGCCATCGGCCAAGGGCTCATGGGAATTTTGTCCGCAGGCGATTTGGATGAGGAAGCCTGGGAGGAAGTCGAAGATACGCTCATCATGGCGGATTTGGGCACCAAGTCCACGATGAAGGTGACTGACTCCCTGCGCGAGAAGATTGCAGAGCGCGGCGTTTCCAGCGAGGATGAAGCCCGTGCCATGCTGCGCGAATGCCTGATTGAAGCAGGCCACCCAGAGATGGATCGCTCCATTAAGGCCATGCCGAATGAGGGCAAGCCAGCAATCGTAATGGTCGTCGGTGTCAATGGCACCGGCAAGACCACAACCACCGGCAAGCTTGCTCGCGTGCTAGTAGCCATGGGCCATAAGGTCCTTTTGGGCGCGGCCGATACTTTCCGAGCTGCGGCCGCTGATCAGCTTGAGACGTGGGGCCGCCGAGTTGGCGCCGATACCGTGCGCGGCAAGGAAGGCGCTGACCCAGCATCGGTAGCCTTCGATGCGGTAGCAACCGGCGTGGAACAGCAAGTAGATGTGGTCTTGGTCGACACCGCAGGCCGGCTCCATACCTCCACGGACTTGATGGACCAGCTAGGCAAGGTTAAGCGCGTGGTAGAAAAGAAGACTGATGTGGACGAGGTCCTGCTGGTATTGGATGCCACGGTGGGGCAGAATGGCCTTACGCAGGCACGAATCTTCCGCGAGGTAGTAGATATCACCGGTGTGGTTCTCACCAAGCTGGACGGCACCGCTAAGGGCGGAATCGTCTTCCAGGTACAAGAAGAATTGGGCGTTCCGGTCAAGCTTGTGGGCTTGGGCGAAGGCGCCGATGATCTCGCGCCATTCGAAGTTGAAGGCTTCGTCGACGCTCTGTTGGGCGAGAAGTAGCAGCCAACCTTGCAACTCCCCCTGCATATCGGGTGTCACGTACGTGCGCCACGGTGTGCTGGGGGAGTCGTTCGTTTTCATGGGCGAGTTATAACGTGCAACAATCTCGCGAATTCTTTTCGCTCTCATCTCGCTGTCGGTTCGCAGACTATGTAAAAAGTCCTATGCAATTGGCGCGGGAATAAGTCCTGCTGAACGCCTGTGAACTCTCTGCCTGCGAGCGTAATTGTGGCGGTTGTGCTTGCCTTTTATGTAGCGCAGGGGCATGCTGCAATGTGGTTTGACCTTGGCGGGAATGGTAGCCTGAAAGGGCTGTATTTAATGCGAAATTCGCATTAAACCTAGACCAAGGTTCGTGAGGCAAGTATTTCGTGACGCTACTTTATGCAGTCCTCCTCGCGGCGCTGGCAGTGATCTTGGCACCGGTAACCGTAAAGGTTATTGACCGAAAGGCAGGCTATCCACTAGCTGGCCTTTTTCTTATTGCAGCGGTCCTCATCGCCAAGGAATTTCCTGCCATTGCAGCCGGGGAGGAATTAAGTTTCCACGCCACTTGGGTGCGTGATTTCATCGCACCAGGCGTCGACGTAAGTTTTGCTCTCCGCGGGGACGCGTTGAGCATCTTCTTCGCTATGTTGGCGCTGGTCATTGGCGCCGTCGTTTTCACGTATTCGGCGGCCTATTTGCCCAAGAATGAGGGCAACACCAGCTTTTATACCTTGATGACAGCGTTCACGCTGTCCATCTTGTTGCTGGTTCTGGCCAATGACGTGGTGGTTTTGTTCCTTGCCTGGGAGCTAGTCTCCTTGGCTTCGTTTATGTTGATTGCTCGCTCCGGTTCAGGCGGCGAGGCTGGTTCGCAGCGGACACTGATCCTGACCTTCATTGGCGGATTGACCCTGCTGACCGGCTTGGGTATTGCCGCGACGGTGACCGGAACGACTACCGTTTCTGATATCTTGGCGTCCCCTGTATGGACGGAACGCCCAGGGATAACGGCAGCCGTAGCAGTGTTGATTGCGGTGTCCGCCTTTACTAAGGCGGCACAGTTCCCATTCCATTTCTGGTTGCCAGAGGCTATGGCCGCCGCCACCCCGGTATCGGCCTTCCTTCACGCAGCAGCAGTGGTCAAGGCCGGTGTGTACCTGCTTATTCGTTTTTCCACCATCTTCCACGATGTGGCGGTGTGGAATTGGTTGCTCATCGTCGTAGGCATGGGCACCGCGGTGATGTCCGCGGTATTTGCAGTGCAGAAGACGGATTTGAAGAAGCTTACGGCCTATTCCACCGTCTCCCATCTGGGCTGGATCGTTGCCACCATCGGTGTGGGCACCCCGTTCGCTATCGCCGCCGCGTTGGTCCATACTCTGGCCCACGCGCTGTTTAAGTCCTCGCTGTTTATGCTCATTGGCGTTATCGACCACGAGGCTGGGTCGCGCGATATTCGCCGCCTTGGACCACTGTGGAATAAGATGCCGTGGACTTTTGGTTCCGTAGTAATTGGTGCAGCCTCGATGGCTGCGGTGCCACCGCTTCTGGGCTTTGTGTCCAAGGAAGGAATGCTCACCGCGTTTGAGGACGCCCCGATTGGCGGCGCGGGCCAGGTAATCCTACTCATCGTTGCTGGTATCGGTGCCTTCTTTACCTTTACTTACTCCGCAAAGATTGTCTTCGGCGCCTTCTTCGATGGACCTCGCGACATGGGAGATGTCCATGAAGCCCCAGTGTCGCTGTGGCTGCCCGCAGCTTTGCCGGGCTTTATGTCCCTGCCACTGGTATTTGTGCTCGGGCTCTTTGATGCCCCGATTGATGATGCAGTGGCTGCCGTGGGATTGGAGCATCATTCGCACCTTGCCCTCTGGCACGGGCTCAACGTTCCTTTCCTTATCTCGCTAGTAGTCCTCATCCTCGGTATTGCCGGTATCTTTGCCCGCAAGAAGATGTGGGCAAGCTTTGAAGCTCACGAGTTCATGCCGCGCAGCGGCAATGATTTGCTGTATTCCTTGATGAAGGGCTGCTCCCAGTTGGGGCGCGTCCTGGGCAAGATGTCCGACTCGCATAATCCATCCCGCCACATGCTGCCGATTGTCATTTTGATCATCGTGCTGGCTGCTACCACTCTCATCCGCGATGGCGTTGACGGGGTAGCACTGCAGCCACGGGTGGATGGTCTGGATAACCCATGGGACCTGCTGCCACTGGGCATTATCGCCCTAGCGATGTTTGGGCTGGTGCGCACCCAGAACCGCTTGACCGGTGCCATCATGATTGGCATTGCCGGCTCGGGCGTGACCTTGCAGATGTTCCTGCTTGGCGCACCTGACGTAGCGCTGACGCAGTTTATGGTGGAGGCCCTGTCCGTCATCGTCATGATGATGGTGCTGCGCTACCTGCCAGAAACCTTCCAGCCGGTGAAGAACAAATCCCGCAAGACCGGCTCTATTGTCATTGCGGTCTTGGCCGGTGTGGCTGCGTTCCTAGGTGTGTGGGGGCTCATGGGCCGTCACGAGCGCTCCGATTTGGCCATGTGGTACCTGGACAATGCTCCGGATATCACCGGCGGCGACAATGTTGTCGCTACGATTATCGTGGAATTCCGTGCACTCGATACCTTGGGCGAGCTTTCCGTTCTGGGTATGGCTGCGGTGGTTATTGCAGCCATCACTACGACGTTGCCGCGATTCCCGTTCAAGTCGGGTACACGCCCAGCACCGTTTGGCCAGTCCCAGCTGAACTCCGTGCCATTGCGCAAGGGCGTGCACGTTGTCATCCCGCTGTTGGTCATTATGTCCGTCATCGTTTTCTTCCGCGGGCACAATGCCTCCGGCGGCGGCTTCCCCGCGGCGCTGATCATGGGTGCAGCAATCGGGCTTATCTATCTGTCCCGTGGCTCTGATGAAATTGTTTTCGGCCGCATGACTCCGATTCGCCTGACCGGTATCGGCATCATCACCGCCTTGATCGCCGGCTTTGTAGGCTACTTGCACCACGGCATTGGCAATGGTGGCTTCCTGGCTGCAATCCATGCCGAAGCCTTTGGCCAACACTGGACCACCTCTCTCATCTTCGACTTGGGCATCTACTTAGCGGTGCTGGGTATGTTGACTATGGCGATTAACGCATTGGGCGGCTACCTGCGCCCAGGAACGGAGCGTGAATTCTTGCCATGGGTTCATGATGATGATTCCGCGCTGCCGACGACTCCACGAATTTCGCTTGAGGATGTCGACGATCCGTACCCAGACCCGATCAACCCTTCGACCGATCCGTTGGCCTTGCTGACGCCTTCGGAAGCAAAGACGAAGAGGAAGAATAAGCGCTCCGCGGCTAACCGGGGAGGGGAGAAGTAATGATCCTTGCACTGACTATTGCTTTACTCATCGGCAGTGCTGTCTATCTCATCCAGCAGCGCGGCCTGGTACGCATCGTGTTGGGCATGATGGCCTTTGGCCACGGTGCCAACCTGATGCTGCTGGCTACGGGCGTGTATTCCTACCGCGGAGAGTCCTTCCCATCCCAGGTTCCGCACGATCAGATGGCCGACCCGCTGCCGCAGGCCTTCGTGCTGACCGCCGTTGTTATTTCCATGGCAACCTCGACCATCTTGTTGACGATGGCGGCCATGGGCAAGAACGACGACACCGACGTGGTGGAGCCGGTTGATGACAACACCATCGACCATGCCTTTTCGACCTTGGGTCGAGACGCCCAAAATCGCCAAATTTTGGAAGAGTCCACCAATCAGCTGGACCGAATCGGTCAGGTGGACCACAACACTCCCGTTGCAGAACGCGGGGCAACTCAACAGAAGGAGGATGACAAATAATGGCTGATGCTGTAGCTCAACTCCTTCCGCTATTTCCAGCGGTCCCGCTGATTGCAGCGGCCTTCGCACTGCTGGCACCGTGGCGTGCGGTACGCGATTCCATCATGCTTATCATCCCGGGTGTTGGAATTTTCGCCGGCCTGGGCCTGCTCATCTACACCATGAACAATGGGGTAGTAGCCCACACCGTTGGCCTCTACCAAGGCAATGTGGGTATCCCGTTTGCGGCGGATGCCTTCTCCGCGTTGATGATCATTACTACGATGATCGTCGCTTTTGGTGCCAACTGGTTTGCCATTGTGGGCGGGGAGACAAAGTCTCGCTACTATCCTTCGCTCACCCTGATTTTGATCACCGGTGTGTGCGGTGCATTGCTCACCGCCGACCTCTTTAACTTCTTCGTCTTTATTGAGGTCATGCTTCTGCCGTCCTATGGCCTTATCACCATGTCTGGTACGTGGTCGCGCTTGGCAGCCGGCCGTGCCTTCGTCTTGGTTAACCTTTTCGCCTCCACCTTGTTGGTTGTTGGCGTAGGTTATATGTATTCGGTTACCGGTGCGGTCAACCTGGGCGCGCTGAAGGGCGCAGCGGCAGGCAATGGGCCGGTGACTGTGGCAGCAGGCTTGATCCTCATTGCGATTACCGCCAAGGCCGGCGTGTTCCCCGTGCAGTCGTGGCTGCCACGCACCTACCCAGGGACCTCCGCCGCGGTGATGGGCCTGTTTTCCGGCTTACACACCAAAGTGGCCGTCTACATGCTCTACCGGCTCTACGTGCAGCTATTCGATCTGGAACAGCGCTGGAATGTGTTGATCATCGTCATCATGATTATCTCCATGATGATCGGCGCCTTTGGTGGCCTAGCGGAAAATTCCATCCGCCGCGTCCTCGGCTACCAGATGCTCAACGGCATGCCTTTCATTTTGGTCATGCTTGCGTTTACCTCTGATGACCCTCGTCGCGCCCTGGCAGCTGGCATCATGTACACGATTCACCACATGGTGACCGTTGGTTCGCTGATTTTGGCCTCTGGTGCCATTGAGGAGACCTACGGCACAGGCTTGCTCAGCAAGCTTTCCGGCCTTGCTCGCCGCGACCCCATCATCGCGTGGATTTTCGCTGCCGGTGCATTCTCCGTCGTGGGCTTCCCACCGTTCTCGGGCATGTGGGGCAAGCTGATGATTGTCTTCGAGATTGCCCGCGTGGGCGGTGCTTGGGCCTGGATTGCCATCGCGGCCATCATCATCGCTTCCTTCGCTGCCTTTTTGGCCATGCTGCGCGTGTGGCGCAAGGTCTTTTGGGGCAAGGGCCTGCCGGAGGACAAGGTCCCGGATGAATTGGTCATTCGCAAAAAGCTCATGGCCCCATCCGCGGCTCTCATCCTTGGTTCGTTGTGCATGTTCATCTTCTCCGGCATCGTCCTCGATGTCGTGGATTCTGCAGCGGAGCAGCTTTTGGACACTACCGCTTATACTGAAACCGTCTTGGGCGACGAGCCGATTGCCGTTCCCAATATCGATGACATCCAGGAGGGCCGTTAAATGAACGCAATTGTGTATGCATTGTGGCTCATCAAGGAGATTTTCGTCGCCGGCATTAGCTTGGCATTGGCGGCTTTCAAACCCGATACCGAATACAACCCGGTTATCATTCGCTACCCACTGCGCGTGACTAGCGCCTGGGAGATCTTCTGGTTTACGTCTTCCATTACCGCAACCCCGGGCACGCTCTCGCTCGGTTTGCGCGAACCGCCCCGCAAGGGGCTGCCGCGCATCGTGCTGGTACAGGCCGTCCAAGGATCCGACCCAGCGGGAATCGTCGCTGATCTGGCTGATATGGAACAGCGCCTCGCCCCGCGGGTTAAGGACATCGACTACGGCGTCCCGGGTCAAGGGGAGACTACAGAATTGGATGAGGCGTTCTACGAGTACCCGCTCGAGTCCGTGGGACGCTATATGCGCTCGCCTGACTTGGCACGGGCGGAGGACACTCCGCTTTCAGAAAGCGAAGCGGACGTCGAAAAGCCAAAGCGCCGCGCCCGCAACGTACAACGCAGAAAGGAGACCGAGCGATGATTGACTTTGCCACATTGTCCCCGTTCGGCTGGGTCGTATTTGTATGCGTATTCATCATGGGCATTGCCACGTGGTGCGGCGTGCTGCTGGGGCTCCGTACGCGCGATGAGCTCACCCGCGCCATTACGTCGGACATCGTTTTTTACGGCATGATCTGCATGTATTTAGCCTGGTCGATGACCAATAATGCCCCGATGGCGTATTACATTGCACTCCTCGCAGCCATTGCGGCAGGTGTGCTACCGACGCTATCGATGGCCCGCATTATTTCGAAGGGCAGGCGATAAACCATGGCCATTTCTGAAATTATCGCTTCGGTCCTGCTTATCATCGCTACCCTCTTGGTGGTCGCAACGGTGGTGTCTTTGTGGCGAGCGCCCGATGCCTTGACCCGTGCCAACCTGCTGGGCCCTACCGTGGGACTTGCGGTACCGCTGATCATCGTGGCTAAGCTAGTAGTGGACTTTGGCCGTGATGGCTTTTCGCTGTGGCTGCTCATCCAGGCACTGATCGCCTGCTTCGGTGTATGGATCATCGGCTCAGTAGGTTCCTTTTATCTGGGCCGTTCCATCTATGGCGTAACCGTCACCGACGTCAAGCACGCCAAGCACAACAATAAAGAAGTTCAGACCGTACAAGCAGAGGAAGACGATATCTAGTCTTTTCCAGCTCCTTCTGGCGGCGAGCCTTTTCTGCTCCTGCGCGTAGCTGCGGGGGAGGAGAGGAGCTCGTCGCTTTTCGGTTGCACAGTGGGT
>NZ_JASBOF010000080.1:0-333 GCF_039907195.1 Corynebacterium sp. c3Ub_189
GGTTTAGCGCGGTCGGTGGCTTATCGGCGTGCTGGCGAGTTGGACTTGCCGCGCAAGCGCCGCAGGACTACTAGCTCGGATGACAGTGAGGAAATAGCTTGCCTGTGGCTGGAAGGTGTGGCACCGATGGATATTGCGCGCCAGCTTTCCATAGGCTCTACTCCGGTATATCGAATCGGTATTGAGCTTGGTTTGTGGAAGCGCAATCCGCATGGCCGAAAAGCTGCGGCCACAACTGGCCGGTGTAGCTATCTGCAACTGCGTGTAAATGCTTTAGGGCGCAAAGATGCCGCTTTAGCCTGTGGCATTCATCCGCGTAATGCTGCTGATATA
>NZ_JASBOF010000081.1:0-332 GCF_039907195.1 Corynebacterium sp. c3Ub_189
GCTTTAAAGTTGCGGGCCTGCGTGAGATCGGTGCGAGTTCGTGTCGTGGAGCTGCCGCAGTTCGGGTCTTTGCACCGCCACCTGGTTGTGCCTTTGGATGTGGTTCCGTTTTTCTTCATTTGCCCAGCACATACCGGGCATCGTGGTCTGTTTTTACTCACCCGGAAAGCACACCAACCCCCGGCTAGCACATGCGGGTGCCATTCCGATGGATTGAACACGAAACGGGCGGATATAAGCATAAAGACCTTATATCCGCCCGCTTTACCCAGCCTGAGCAGCAAGATCGCTGTAACTCAGACACACTTTTTGCTACTTAACCCTGGCTAACC
>NZ_JASBOF010000082.1:0-320 GCF_039907195.1 Corynebacterium sp. c3Ub_189
AAAAGCAGCCCATCTAATGCGTGTTTAATGCTCGCGTCCACTATACAGTTCTCACACAACACCCCAACCACACACCACCAACACAACAAGTATCAGCAGACATAATGGTCAGGCACAAAAAAGGGGAATAATGCCCCAGACACCCAACAATGCACCAACATACAAACAACATATTTTTCGTTTAACTGTGCACGGACAACAGTGCGTCACAAAGCGCCATTCAAACACTCGGCTTGCCACTTAGGTGTGTGTTTCACCCGGACAATTTTTCAACAATAAAAGTTGGCAGCATGACACTCGCATACTCAACCAACCACAAA
>NZ_JASBOF010000083.1:0-344 GCF_039907195.1 Corynebacterium sp. c3Ub_189
TGCAGCAGTATTTGCCCAGCCCATCGCCTGCTGCGCTGCGCCGACAACCTGAACGGAACTAGCTCAAAGAATTGGCTCTAGTGCCGCGCACGTTGGGACGGTTGCGTAGTAGAAGCTGCCTAGCCGGTGTTTCCTAGCGCACCGTCGGCCGTACTGATTATCCCAACGACTAGGACTTCACTTACACCGTCTACGCCCAGTCAGCCGGCCTGGAAGCTGGCAAATCTAACCCCCACCGACACGCCGAACCAGACACACATTTTGACCCTTAACCCGTCGTGGCGTTGTCGTGGGTATATGAAAGAGCCCCTTTCCGATTTGAACTGGCCCCCGAAAGTCCGATT
>NZ_JASBOF010000084.1:0-336 GCF_039907195.1 Corynebacterium sp. c3Ub_189
CTGTGGTTGGTTGAGTATGCGAGTGTCATACTGCCAACTTTTATTGTTGAAAAATTGTCCGGGTGAAACACACACCTTATGAGACATGACCAAGTGTTTGAATGGCGCTTTGTGACACACGTTGTCCATGCACAGTTAAACGAAAAATATGTTGTTTGTATGTTGGTGCATTGTTGGGTGTCTGGGGCATTATCCCCCTTTTTTGTGCCTGACCATGTGGCTTGTTGACACGGTTGGTGTTGGCAGGGTGTGGTTGGGGTGTTGTGTGAGAACTGTATAGTGGACGCGAGCATTAAACACGCATTAAATGGATTGCTTTTGTGGTTTGTTTGACCG
>NZ_JASBOF010000085.1:0-311 GCF_039907195.1 Corynebacterium sp. c3Ub_189
ACCACAAACCACAAAAGCCTGTGCTGGCGTCCAAAAAATTACTACAAAGAAAAAATAAACAGTCCCCTCAACCCGACGGGGTCAAAAAAGAGGAAACCAAAAAGTTGAACACAATCACATGCCAACCAATCCATCTCAATGCAGCCGAAACACCAAACAGCATTCAAATGAGTACGTGTTCCACATACCCAACCGGCACACACCAACCAACAAACCACTAAGTCCGCTGGCAGACAAACCAATCAACACACAACCATGCACACAAAAAATAAAAAGTACATTGGCACACTATTGAGTTCTCAAACATCATC
>NZ_JASBOF010000086.1:0-311 GCF_039907195.1 Corynebacterium sp. c3Ub_189
AGCCGTCTATTAAGACTGAGGCTAAGTTTGCTGAGGGTTCGTCTCGTGTTGTTAATGGTGCGGTTGTTACTGACACTGTGACTTATGAGGGTCTGGTTGATGGTAAGAACTACCACCTGGATGCGAAGTTGATGTCCAAGGATGGCAAGACTGTTCTGGGTACTGGTTCTGCTGATTTCACTGCAGATTCTTCTAAGGGCTTCACCACGGTTGATATCAAGGTTGATAATGCTGAGAAGCCGGTTGATTCTGCTGTTGCGTTTGAGGAGTTGACCTCTACTGAGGTTGAGTCCAATGGTGATGAGACTCCG
>NZ_JASBOF010000009.1:0-94595 GCF_039907195.1 Corynebacterium sp. c3Ub_189
TTCGGCTCGAAGGTTTCATTGTCCTTAGCGTCCGGAGCCGGAGCATCCAAATCAAATTTCACAGGTACTTCACGCGATACTGGATCAGCACCCTCAGCAGGGGTCCATGTGACCTTTACGAGCACCTCGTTTTCGCCTTCAACCTGCTTATCTGCAGGCCATTTAACTGCGCCGGTCTTAGGATCGATATCCAGCCCCAGTTTCTTAGCAGCAGCGGGATCCGCGAACTCGAAGGTTGCGCCTTCCGGCATTTCCTCGACGGCATCAGTATTAGGGTTGTCGAAAGAAGGCTTTGATTCAAGATCCTTTTCCTGAGCGGTTCCCTTAGTCTCGTCATATTTCACAACGGTCGGGTCAGCCAGGAATGAATCTGCCAGGAGGAGCGTGCCCGTACGCTTGCCCGAAGAATCGGCAGCGAATACCTGAGAAGAGTACACAGTCGGCTTGGATAGTTTCTCCGGGACTGTGAAGTCACAGGATTCCAACTCACCGAGCTCGTTAGCTGTGACAGTGCAAGTCTCACCGGTGGATTCACCGTCCGCAAACCACTCAATAGCATACTCCTGATTGGGAACCAGGCCGGTAGTCTTCGACTTCGCGGTATCGCCAGGAGCTGCGATAGAAGAAGTGTTGTCGTAATTGAAGACGTCGTGAATTGGGCGCGGGGTCAGCAACGCGAAGTTCTGGACAGAAATGTTCGCTCCAGCGAGCTCAATACCGAGGTTTCCGCCATGCGGGGGCTGGAACATGTTGTCCTGGTAATTACCCATCCATAGGTCACGATTATCACCGACTATCGGATACAAGTACATATAATCCGTGTTGATGTGGAAGTCACGCTTTAGTGAGGTGCCGTTCCACTGCGTTAGGTCAGTGTGCTTTTCGTCCTTTGCGGAGACGAGCGTGCCCCATTCTTCGTCAGTAGTTCTGTTGCCCTTTTGGGCGCGGCTTTCGCCATACAAACCAGCAAAAGGGAGGTAGAAAGAACCGTCGTCTTTTACGTAAGCTACGCGGGACTCTGCGATATGGGAGCCTTCACCGTGCTCAGCCTGATATTTGTCAACAATTTCTTTCTGGGCAACACGGAACTGTTCGCGACTGTAGTTCTTGTTTGCTTCCTTCCAAGCGTCAAATTGACGTGCTACTTCATCGTTAACATAGGAGCCTACGACCTTAACATCAGTAGCGGCACGATCTGAAGATCCCTTAAAGTATTGGTTGGAGAGTGAGCCCATGGCCTCATTGTTTTCCCACCAAACATTGCCCCGTGCGGTACCATAAAGACCACCCTCTGGCCACTTCTTATCAGCAGCCGGCGCCTCCGTCCACTCAGCTTCGGGCTTTGCAAGCCACCCATCTACGTTCGGACGTTCTTGGAATACGACCTTAGAACCGACAATTCGGTTAATGCCGGCTGTAAAGTCCCAGCTCTCCCATTTACGGGTCAGTCTGTCATGGAAGCGACCGCTGTACATGTCGCCACCGGCCGCTAAGGTGTACTTTGCAGGGTCCGGGTTTTCAGCCCAAGTGCGGACTTGGAACTTCGAATCGCCTGCCAATTTGAATTCGACCGGATTGCCCAGACCATCCTTCGGCGCCTTGGACAAGTCGAAGACGAATTTACCCTCGGAATCCGAGGTGGTGTAGTAAATAGGAGAAACCTGCCCCTTACCGTTAATATACTGCAAGAAGACCTTTACACCAGGCATGGCCTCGTCAGCTTCATTCTGGGCCTCTGGCCCTGAATCACGATCCAAGTAGACCGTTCCTTGGTAGCCCTTCTTCTGACCCCAAGTACCATCCGCTCGAATAGCAGTTGCTTCCGAAGTGCCCTGCGAATCAACGCTGCGATCCTGCGCAGATGCTGCATCCTGAGCAGCAGCAACCGGCGAGGAAGCCGGATTTACAACTGGATGAACAAACGGAGCTACGAGAGCTACAGAGAGAGCAGCGGCAGCGATAGTGGTGCCGCGACGGCGAGTTACGCCGTTAAAACTCTTCATTTTCATGAAAAGTCCTTCCTTATAAAAAATTAGGGAACATCAGAGAACAGGAGCATGCCCTCCACTCTTGGCCTGGGCGTACGAACATCTAATTTTTAGCTGAGTTCTGACTGTCCTCAATCTGTAACATTATTAAAATCAGCTACCTTTCACAACCGATACCTACATTTAATTTTATTATTGTCTCTGGTTAACATTGTATACATCTCTCAGGAACGGAAGATCTGCCTAGCCAGTGGCCCTTCGGATTGTTCGCGCCACTTAAACACGTGATAAATCAGGTAAATATCCGTCTTGGAGATCAGTACGCCTTCACTAAGCTGTCCGCCTTTTTCGCATGAAAAAAGCGTGTCTGGGGTCCAGACACGCTTTTTGTTGGGGCAATATTTACGGCGTTACTGCCCTCGCTTTTACCTAGAAGGTGAAGTCCTCATCCAGCGGGACAGAAGCACCGGTGAACTCACCGAAGCCGTCATCGCCGTAGATGGAATCGCCGTACGTCGGAATCGAGTATGCGGCGTTGCGCGCAGCTTCGGTCGGCTTGACGGAGATGTTGCGGTAGCGGGAAATACCGGTACCGGCCGGGATGAGCTTACCGATGATGACGTTCTCCTTGAGGCCGATGAGCTTATCGGAGCGCTTGTTAATAGCGGCGTCGGTAAGCACACGCGTGGTCTCCTGGAACGATGCAGCAGACAGCCAGGACTCGGTAGCCAAGGAGGCCTTGGTAATACCCATGATCTCCGAGCGCAGCTGAGCCGGCTCGCCGCCTTCTGCGACCTGGGCAGCATTGAGCTGCTTAGCCTCAGAGAGGTCGATGAGGTTACCCGGCAGCAAGTCCGTGGTACCAGCATCGATGACGGTGCCGCGGCGCAGCATCTGGCGGATGATGATCTCGATGTGCTTATCGTGGATAGCCACGCCCTGGGTACGGTACACAGCCTGCACCTCATTGATAAGGTGCTGCTCCACACCACGGCGGCCGAGAACCTCGAGCACGTCGTGCGGGTCAGCCGCACCACGCATCAGGCGGTCACCAGTCTCAACGTGGTCGCCATCCTTGAGGGAACGCTCAATCATGGCGTCCGGGTTGGACTCCATCGGGCGACGGACCTGTGCCAAGCCCTGACGCTTGGAGAGCTTCTCATAGACCACGTCATCAGAGCCGTCATCCGGGGTGATGGTCAAGGTCCAGAAGTTGCCCTCATCGGACAGCGACACGGTGCCGTCAACGGAGGCGATAGGAGCGCGGTTCTTCGGGTTACGGGCCTCGAAGAGCTCCTGAACACGCGGCAGACCGCCGGTAATATCGCCACCGACACCACCCTGGTGGAACGTACGCATAGTCAGCTGGGTACCCGGCTCACCAATGGACTGTGCAGCCACAATTCCGACAGCCTCGCCGATATCGACGAGCTGGCCGGAAGCCATGGACTTGCCGTAGCACTTGGCACACACGCCGGCCGGGGTCTGGCAGGTCAGCACGGAGCGGACCTTGACCTCGGTGACCTTAGCGTCAAGCAGCTTCTGGGTGAGCTCCTCGGTGAGGTCGGAGCCGGCCTCGGCCACAACCTCGCCGTCTTCGCCCTTGACATCCGTCGCAAGAACGCGGCCGGATGCAGAGGTCTCCCACAACTCGGAGAGAACAACCTTGTCACCGGAAACCTCGCCGATTGGGACGCGGACGCCCTGGCGGGTGCCACAGTCTTCTTCGCGGACGATGACGTCCTGGGCCACGTCCACCAGACGACGGGTGAGGTAGCCAGAGTCAGCGGTACGCAGCGCGGTATCGGCCAGGCCCTTACGGGAGCCGTGGGAGTTGTTGAAGTACTCCAGAACGGACAGACCTTCGCGGAAGGAGGTCTTAATCGGACGGGTGATGTAATCACCGTGCGAGTTCACAACCATGCCCTTCATACCGGCCAGCGTCCAGATCTGACGCATGTTACCGGCAGCACCAGACTTCACAATCATCGGAATCGGGTTGTGATCCGGGTACATGTTCTCGACGGCCTCACCGACGGTGTCTGTAGCGTCCTTCCATAGCTCAACCAGGCGATCGTAGCGCTCGCGCTCGGTCAGAGCGCCCTGCTCCCAGTACTTGCGCTCGATGCGTTCTGCTTCCTTCTCATAAGACTCAAGGATCTCGGTCTTATTCGGCAGAACCAGAACGTCAGACATGGTGATGGTCACGCCGGAACGGGTTGCCCAGTAGAAGCCGGCATCCTTCATGTTGTCCAGCACCTGGGCCACGGTGATCATCGGGTACTTATTGGCCAAGTCATTGACCACGTCACCGATGAGAACCTTATTGCCGGAGCCGCCGCCCTTACGGACCATGATGCCCTCGAGGTACGGGTAGTTCCACGGCAGCAGCTCGTTGAACATGACGCGGCCAATGGTGGTGTAGCCCATCCATGCCTGGCCCTTGGACCAGCCATCTGGGAACTGCTCTTCCTCGATCTCCTTCGGCGGGCGAAGGTGATCGATGCGGACCTTGATCGGAGCCTGCAGGCCAACGGTGCCGCGGTCATAGGCCATGAGGGCCTCAGCGTAGGAGGAGAAGACGCCGGTAGCCGGCTTGTCCTTCTCTGCCTCGCGGAAGCGACCATTGCCGCCGATCTCATCCTCGGACTTGTCCATGGTCAGGTAGTACAGGCCGGTAACCATGTCCAGACGTGGCATGGCCAGCGGCTTACCGGATGCCGGGGACAGAATGTTGTTGGACGCCAGCATCAGGACGCGGGCCTCTGCCTGCGCCTCAGCGGACAGCGGCAGGTGGACTGCCATCTGGTCGCCGTCGAAGTCGGCGTTGAACGCCTCACAAGCCAGCGGGTGCAGCTGAATAGCCTTACCCTCAACCAGCTTCGGCTCGAAGGCCTGGATACCTAGGCGGTGCAGCGTAGGTGCACGGTTGAGCATCACCGGGTGCTCGGAAATGGCCTGCTCCAGAACGTCCCACACCTCTGGGCGCTGGCGCTCAACCATGCGCTTGGCGGACTTGATGTTCTGGGCGTAGTCGTTTTCTACCAGGCGCTTCATAACGAACGGCTTGAATAGCTCGAGCGCCATGAGCTTCGGCAGACCACACTCGTGCAGTTTCAGCTGCGGACCAACGATAATAACGGAACGGCCGGAGTAGTCCACGCGCTTACCCAGCAGGTTCTGACGGAAGCGGCCCTGCTTGCCCTTGAGCAAGTCAGACAGGGACTTCAGCGGACGGTTGCCCGGACCAGTTACCGGACGGCCGCGGCGACCGTTATCGAAGAGCGCGTCCACAGACTCCTGCAGCATGCGCTTCTCGTTATTCACGATGATCTCTGGCGCACCCAGGTCAATCATGCGCTTCAGACGGTTATTGCGGTTGATCACGCGGCGGTAGAGATCGTTGAGGTCAGAGGTAGCAAAGCGGCCACCGTCCAGCTGCACCATCGGGCGCAGCTCTGGCGGGATAACCGGGATGGCATCCAGCACCATGCCGGCCGGATCGTTGCCGGAGCGCAGGAAGGCAGCAACAACCTTCAGGCGCTTGAGGGCACGCATCTTCTTCTGGCCCTTGCCGTTGTTGATGATCTCGCGCAGTTCCTCGGCCTCAGCCTCAAGGTCGAAGTTGCGGACCAGGGTCTGGATGGCTTCTGCACCCATGCCGCCGGTGAAGTAATCCTCGTAGCGGTCAACCAGCTCTTCGTAGATGGTCTCATCAATGATCATCTGCTTCGGAGCCAGCTTGATGAAGGTGTTCCAGATTTCATCCAGGCGGGCGATTTCGCGTTCGCCGCGCTCGCGGATGTGCTGCATCTCCTTATCGGCAGCGTTTTGTACCTTCTTGCGGGCATCGGCCTTGGCACCGGCTGCTTCCAGCTCAGCCAGGTCAGACTCCAGCTTGGAGGCGCGCTCGGCGATCTCGGACTCGGTATCGTCCTCAACGTCCTTCTTCTCCAGAAGCATTTCTGCTTCCAGGGTGGACTGATCGTTGTGGCGAGCCTCTTCATCCACGGAGGTGATGATATTGGCTGCGAAGTAGATGATGCGCTCGAGATCCTTCGGAGCCAGGTCCAGCAGGTAGCCCAGGCGGGAAGGAACGCCCTTGAAGTACCAGATGTGGGTCACCGGAGCGGCCAGCTCAATGTGGCCCATGCGCTCACGACGAACCTTGGACTTGGTCACCTCAACGCCACAGCGCTCACAGATGATGCCCTTGTAGCGGACGCGCTTGTACTTGCCACAAGCGCACTCCCAGTCACGGGTAGGGCCGAAGATGCGCTCGCAGAAGAGGCCGTCCTTCTCCGGCTTCAGGGTGCGGTAGTTAATGGTCTCGGGCTTTTTGACCTCGCCCTTGGACCAGCGACGAATATCGTCTGCGGTGGCCAGACCGATGCGGAGCTCGTCGAAGAGATTTACGTCAAACACGTAATGTCTCCCTTTCATCCTCGTTGTCGAGGAATTGATGGCTTTGTATGAATGGAACGTTTATGCCCTACCGCAGGGACTCACCCCGCGGTGGACCAAGAAACTAATTAGGCGATGTCAGCGGAGGAACCCTCATCGCGGGACAGGTTAATGCCAAGCGATGGGCTATCCATGTCATCGTCATCAGAGCCAGACAGCTCCATCGGCGTGCCGTCGGTGGAAAGAACTTCCACGTTCAGGCACAGGGACTGCAGCTCCTTGAGCAACACCTTGAAGGACTCAGGGATGCCCGGATCTGGAATATTGTCGCCCTTAACAATGGCTTCGTAGACCTTCACGCGGCCGACGACGTCATCGGACTTGATGGTCAGCAACTCCTGCAGGGTGTAGGCAGCGCCGTATGCCTGCATTGCCCACACCTCCATCTCGCCGAAGCGCTGGCCACCGAACTGGGCCTTACCACCCAGCGGCTGCTGGGTAATCATGGAGTAAGGACCGGTGGAACGGGCGTGAATCTTCTCATCGACCAAGTGGTGCAGCTTGAGCATGTACATGTAGCCGACAGAGATCGGGTACTTGTATGGCTCGCCCGAGCGGCCGTCGAAAAGCGTGGCCTTGCCATGCTCATCCACCAGCACATCGCCGTCGCGGTTAGGACGGGAGGAAGCCAGCAGGCGCTCAATCTCGTGGTTGGTAGCACCGTCGAAGACCGGGGTGGCGGTCAAGGAATTCGCAGGAACGTCGTACAGCTCTTCCGGCAGGGTCTTGAGCAGCTCGGCGTTCTTCGGGTCCTCGGTGTCAACCTTCCAGCCGGCATGTGCCAACCAGCCCAGGTGAACTTCCAGAACCTGGCCGATGTTCATACGACGTGGCACACCGTGGGTGTTCAGGAGGATGTCGACCGGGGTGCCGTCCTCCATGAACGGCATATCCTCTGGCGGGAGAATCTTGCCCACAACGCCCTTGTTGCCGTGGCGGCCGGCCATCTTATCGCCGTCCTGGATCTTGCGCTTCTGGGCCACGTAGACGCGAATCATCTCGTTGACGCCAGGAGCCAGATCGTCATCATCCTCGCGGGAGAAGCGAGCAACGCCAATGACCTTGCCCACCTCACCGTGCGGCACCTTCATGGAGGTATCGCGGACCTCGCGGGCCTTCTCGCCGAAGATGGCGCGCAGCAGGCGCTCCTCCGGGGTCAGCTCGGTCTCACCCTTCGGGGTGACCTTACCCACCAGGATATCGCCGGCACGAACGTCGGCACCGATGCGGATGATGCCGCGCTCGTCCAGGTCGCTCAGGACGTCCTCGGAGACGTTCGGGATCTCGCGGGTGATCTCCTCGGCGCCCAGCTTGGTATCGCGAGCATCGATCTCGTGCTCCTCGATGTGGACGGAGGTCAGGATGTCCTCTTCCACGATGCGCTGGTTGAGGATGATGGCGTCCTCGTAGTTGTGGCCTTCCCACGGCATGAAGGCAACCAGCAGGTTGCGGCCGAGGGACATCTCACCATTGTGGGTACCCGGGCCATCGGCCAGAACCTGGCCGGCCTCTACGCGCTCGCCCATGGAAACCAGCGGGGTCTGGTTGTAGTTGGTGCCCTGGTTGGTGCGCTCGAACTTACGCAGGATGTAGGTATCGCGCTGGCCTTCATCATCCATGATGGTGATGACATCAGCGGTGACGTTTTCGACCACACCGGCCTTCGGGGTGATAACAACGTCGCCAGCGTCGTAAGCAGCGCGCTGCTCCATACCGGTACCCACCAGTGGGGCCTCGGAGCGCACCAGCGGCACTGCCTGCTTCTGCATGTTCGCACCCATCAGAGCACGGTTAGCATCGTCGTGCTCCAAGAACGGAATCATGGCGGTACCCACGGAAACCATCTGGCGCGGGGATACGTCAACGTAGTCCACACCGGCGGCGTCGGTAAGTCCGATGTCGCCGTCCTTCAGGCGGACCTCAATACGCTCTCCGGTGAGGTTACCCTCTGCGTCCTGCTCTACCTCAGCCTGAGCAATAGCGAAGCGGTCCTCTTCATCGGCGGTGAGGTACTCCACCTGGTCGGTGATCTTGCCGTCCACAACCTTGCGGTACGGGGTCTCAATGAAGCCGAAAGCATTCACGCGGGCGTAGGACGCCAGCGCACCAATCAGGCCAATGTTCGGGCCCTCGGGAGTCTCAATCGGGCACATACGACCGTAGTGAGAAGCGTGAACGTCTCGCACCTCAATGCCGGCGCGCTCACGAGACAGGCCACCTGGGCCCAGCGCGGACAGGCGGCGCTTGTGGGTCAGGCCGGACAGCGAGTTGTTGTGGTCCATGAACTGGGACAGCTGCGAGGTACCGAAGAACTCGCGGATAGCAGCAGAGACCGGGCGCACGTTAATCAGGGAGGTCGGAGTGATGGACTCCGCGTCCTGGGTGGTCATGCGCTCGCGCACAACGCGCTCCATGCGGGACAGGCCGACGCGGACCTGGTTCTGGATGAGCTCACCCACGGTGCGCAGGCGACGGTTACCAAAGTGGTCGATGTCATCCGTGTGCAGGGAGATCATCTCACCGTTCGGTGCCTTCATCTCGCGCTCGCCTACGTGCAGGCGGACCAGGTACTCAAGGGTGACGGCAATGTCTTCCTCGGTCAGGGTCATCAGACCATCGTGGTCGCCGCCGAGCCCCAGCTTGCGGTTGACCTTGTAGCGGCCGACCTTAGCCAGGTCGTAACGCTTTGCACGGAAGAAGGAGTTATCCAGCAAGGACTGAGCCAGCTCGCGGGTGGGCTGCTCGCCCGGGCGCTGCTTGCGGTAAATCTCCAGCAGTGCCTCATCGGTGTTCGCTACACCGTCAGACTCCAGGGTGGACATCATGAGCTCGGAGAAGCCGAAGCGATCCCTGATCTGCTCCTCGCTCCAGCCCAGTGCCTTAAGCAGCACGGTTACCGGCTGGCGGCGCTTGCGGTCAATGCGCACGCCAACGGTGTCGCGCTTGTCGACGTCGAACTCCAACCATGCACCACGGGAAGGAATAACCTTCACGGAGTGCAGCGGACGCTCGGTGGACTTATCGATCGAGCGATCGAAGTACACGCCCGGGGAGCGCACCAACTGAGAGACGACGACGCGCTCGGTACCGTTCACGATGAACGTGCCCATATCCGTCATGATCGGGAAATCGCCGATGAAGACGGTCTGCGACTTAATCTCTTGGGTGTCGTTATTAATAAACTCTGCGGTCACGTACAGCGGCGCGGAGTAGTTGATGTCCTTTTCCTTGCACTCATCCACGGTGTTCTTCACCGGTTCAAAGCGCGGCTCCGACAAGGACAGGGACATATTGCCTGAGTAGTCCTCAATCGGCGAGAGCTCTTCGAGGATGTCCTCGAGGCCGCTCGTCACGCGGGCGTCATCGCCGCGCTCAGCCTGCTCGCGCTCGCGCCACTCCGGCGCGCCGACGAGCCAAGCAAAGGAATCAAGTTGTACGTCAAGGAGACCCGGCAGGGCGATAGGCTCGCTGATTTTTGCAAACGAGTATCGCTTCGGGGCTCCGGGGATATTGGCCACTGACTTGGTCTGGCGGGAGACTGCCAAGATGGGTCCTTCCAGCACCTCACGCGGATTGCCTGCTCGCCCTGGCCGACGAGCCGCAAAACCGCTGGTAATTCTAGCATTCGGTCTGCTGTGGAGTGTCTGGGTTCAGAATGCACAAAATCACCTTGTCAAGTCGGTTTTGCCATCACCGGCCTGAAAGGCTAAATGTGCACCGAAGATCCAGATTCCAGCGCAACGAAACAGCTTATAGGAAAAGACCTGCCATGTAAAGACACACCACTCTTGGGGCGTGTCGCTACCGCGCTAGGGGGCAAGCTCGTGCTCGCCGCGGCGCTAACGCGTCCATGCCGCGCCACTGTGCGCGACAACCACCGAGCACCCTACCACTAAAATCTCAATACACCGCAACCCCGGCGGCGATTTTGTTTTCCAGCTGCGCTTTTACCGGCTCGCCGGCACCGCGCTTCCACCGACGCGTCCGCGGTTATGGCGCGAGCGGGCATGCTTATTCTTGCCGCCAAATAGGCCGAGTGCGCCGATGATTCCGAGCAGAGTCAACAGTGCGCCGAGGCCGATGGCAACCCACCGCACGATCTCCGCTACGCGGTCGCGCGGGAAATCTGCCGCCTCTTTGAGCAGCGCCTGCTGGTCCTCTTCAGAGGTAGAGCCGTTAAAGACGAAAGCACGCTCGCGGCCCACGCCCTCGCGGTCCGCGTAGTAATCATCGATATCCATATCCATGCCCACCACGAGGCCGGTTTGTTGGTCCACGTAGAAGTCGCGGCTACCGGAGTGGGTCAGGTAGCCCTGCTCCTCGCCGCCGCCTTCCTTGGGCAGGCTGGTGGTATTGCCATCGGCCGCAAATAGCTGTGCCACGTTGGTCGGCTCAATTTCTTGGTGGTAGCGGTAGACCGTGCGGCCATCCATCGTGGTTTCTTCTTCAAAGACCGCATCGACGGCCTTGCGCAGCGTCGGGTCAAAGACCGGATAGTTGGTCTTTTCCGCATCCGCTGGGAACTTAAGCCAGTAGCCGTCCACAGTCACCGTGTCGGACGGGGTCGCAAGCGTGTGGCTCAACGTGGCCTCCCCCGCCGCCTCGCCGCTCAGACGGTCCACCGGGTAGCTCCATACCTGGGCCTGGCTCAGGTCATTGAGGCCTTCCCCCTCGCCGCGCATGCGGGTCTCACCGATGCGCACGGTGGCCTTCTCATCGTCCGAGGGCTCTTGGATATCCATGTTGATTTGGTAGGTCATGGGACCCGAATACGGCGTGGTGCCGTCCTTGGACAGCTGCTGCGAATCCGCAGAATCATCGTGCAGTGTCCACGTACTGTTTTTCAGGTTCAGCGGCAGCCGCGGGGAGTAATCCAAAAACGCCGGCGCCACAATACCGGCGGCGATGAGCGCGACGCCGAGGCCTAGGAGCAGGACGGAAAAAATGCGGGACTTGGGCAGCATGGGGGCTAATTCTACAGCCCTTGGCGGCGATTCCTTGTTTCTACAGGCCGCCCTGCCACGCCGGATTGGTTTTAGGCCGTCTGCGCATTCCAAGCGATGATGCTGCTAGTATCTGTGGTCTGCCGCGCACACCAGAGATCAAACTCTTCTTGCAGCCCCAGCCAAAACTCTGCCGAATTACCCAAATAGGCAGAAAGGCGGAGCGCCATTTCCGCACTAATCCCAATGCGCCCACGCACCAGCTTGGAAATTTGGGACCTGGAGCTAAAAATGTCCTTGGCCAAGCGGTATTGAGTCAGTCCGAGCGGCTCCAGAAATTCCTCGCGCAGGACCTCTCCAGGATGTGGAACGGGGACGATATCGGAGGACTCTTCCCCCTTATTTGCGATAGTCGATGAAGTCAACGTCCACAGCTCCTTTCCCTGTCCACCGGAAGACTACTCTCCACTGCGCATTAACACGGATGGAATAAAATCCGTCCCACTGCCCTTTCAGCCTTTCTAAGTGATTCGCTGGTGGAATCCTCAAATCGGCAAGAGAGGCTGCGCGGTCAATCATGATGAGTTTGCGGCGCAGTATTCTTCGCAGTTCAGGGGGCACGTACTTTGGCGCCTTACCATCAGTGTGAAAGCGCTCTAAGCTACCCCTCCTGAACTCAGCAACGCCATAGTGTCACACTTTGACACTATTGGCCATTGCTGTACTACCCGCATTGCGTCCGCGAGCATAAAACGAGGAAACCCCCAGCTCCCACCGCGCGCGGCGGTAAGAGTGGGGGTTTGAAAGCGTAAAGCTCAGTGAAATTACTTGAGCTCGACGGAAGCGCCAGCCTCTTCCAGCTTGGTCTTAGCAGCCTCAGCGTCGTCCTTGGAAGCGCCCTCGAGGATAGCCTTAGGAGCACCCTCGACCATTTCCTTAGCTTCCTTCAGGCCCAGGCCGGAGACGATCTCGCGAACAGCCTTAATAACGCCAATCTTCTTAGCGCCAGCGTCGGTCAGAACGACGTCGAACTCGGTCTTCTCCTCAGCGGCAGCAGCGCCGCCCTCAGCCGGAGCGCCAGCTGCAACAGCAGCAACCGGAGCAGCAGCCTCAACGTCGAATACCTCTTCAAATTCCTTAACGAACTCGGACAGTTCGATGAGGGTCATTTCCTTGAAAGCTTCAATGAGCTCGTCCTTGGTGAGCTTAGCCATGATGGCAAGTCCTTTCTGTGTTGTGTGTGCGCCGCGCGTGATTTATGCCGCGCACACGGTGTTGTAATTGTGCGTCTGTTGTGACGACTTAAGCTTCTGCTTCCTTCTTGTCCTGCAGGGCTGCGACGGTGCGTACAGCCTTGGTTGCAGGAGCGTTGAAGAGAGCGGCTGCCTTCGCCATAGAACCCTTCATAGCGCCAGCCAGCTTTGCGAGGGTGGTCTCGCGGTTGTCCAGCTTGGCGATGGCCTCAACCTGGTCGGCAGACAGTGCGTTGCCGTCCATGTAGCCACCCTTGATGATGAGTGCCTTGTTGTCATCAGCAAACTTGGTGATGACCTTCGCAGCATCCACTGCCTCGCCCTTGATGAACGCAATTGCGGTCGGGCCAGTCAGCAAATCATCAAGACCTTCGATGCCAGCTTCCTTGGCAGCGATCTTGAAAAGGGTGTTCTTGGCGACGGAGTATTCAACGTCAAAGCCCAGATCGTTACGCAGCTCCTGCAGCTGGGATACGGTCAGGCCGCGGTACTCGGTCAATACGACAGAGTTAGCGCCAGCCAGCTTCTCCTTCAGCTCTGCCAGGTCTGCAGTGTTCTTTGGGTTTGCCATTGTCTCTCGCCTCCTTCCAAAACATCTCTTTTATTATTCCGCCGGGGCCTTCCTCGCTTCGGTTGCCCGAAACAACAAAAGCCCCGTGCAAGAGCACAGGGCGCGCGACATAAGAGAATGCCGCGAATAATCGCAAAGTGTCTCCTGCGTGGGCCGCCTCCTAGGATGGAGAACCTTCGATCCAAATGGATGACCAACGGTCTTCGGTGAACTTTGACTCGGCCGCGAAGTGGCCGTTCAAACTTCGTGGAAAACACTACCTCCCCACCCGCGGTTTCTCCAAATCGCCGTGTGCTCCGCGTAGCATGGCCGCCATGACCTCCCTCATGTGGTTCCGCGATGACCTGCGCCTGCACGATAACCAGGCTCTTTCCCGCGCGGCCGAGGCCGCCTCGCTTGGCGACGCCCCCTTGGTCGCCGTCGTCCTCGACGAGCCCGCTTATCCCGGCACCCGCCCGCTGGGCGGCGCGACCACGTGGTGGCGCGAGCGTTCCCTCTATGCCCTCGCCCGCGACCTTGCCGACCACGGCGTAGAACTCATTCGCGCCGCCGGCGATGCCCGCACGGAAATCCCCCGCCTGGCCGCCGAACTGGGCGCCACCACCGTGACGTGGACCCGCCGCTACCACGGCCCGCTGCGCGAGGTCGATGCCACCGTCAAGGAAACCCTGGCCTCCCAGGGCATCACCGCGACGTCCTCGCCCGGTTTCACCTTGGTGGAGCCCTGGGAGGTCACCAATGGCCAAGGCCAGCCCTATAAGGTCTTTACTCCCTTCTCCAAGGCCGCCGCCTCCCAGGTGGCGGGAGATGAACCGGAGGGGGTGCCGGAGATGGGGGCGTCGGCAAGCAGTGCATCTGCCTGGCCCAAGCCCACCGAACCGGCATGGGCGGCATCGCTGGCCGAGCACTGGACGCCCGGCGAGGCTGGGGCGCGCGAGCGACTAGCCCAACTGGACCTGGCCAACTACGCCGAGGAACGCGATATCCCCGCGCTCAATGCCACCTCCCTACTCTCGCCCCACCTGCGCTTTGGCGAGGTCTCTCCGCGCGAGGTGTGGTTCGCCGCGGCCGAGGAGCCAGAGGCCGCAAAGTTTCATTCCGAGCTGCTGTGGCGCGACTTTGCCTGGCACCGCCTCTACCACCTACCCAATCTCGCCACCGAGAACGTGCGGGAGAAATTCGACCGCTTCGACTGGTCCTGGGACGACCCGCGGCTCAAGGACTGGCAGGCCGGCACTACGGGCATTCCGCTTGTCGACGCCGGAATGCGCGAGCTATGGGCCACCGGGTATATGCACAATCGCGTGCGCATGGTGGTCGGCTCCTTCCTCACCAAGAACCTGGGCATCCACTGGCGCCTGGGCGAAGAATGGTTCTGGGACACCTTGGTGGACGCCGATGCCGCCTCCAACCCGTTTAATTGGCAGTGGGTGGCCGGCTGCGGTGATGATGCCGCGCCCTTCTTCCGCATCTTCAACCCCGAAACGCAGGCCAAACGCTTCGACCCCGAAGGCGAGTACGTGCGCCGCTGGGCACCCGCGCTGTCTGCCCCACCCATCGTTGATCTGAAGGAGTCCCGCCAAGCCGCTCTCGATGCATACGCGGAGATCAAGGACTAAGCCGGCGGAAAAGGTGGACGTAAAGGCCTACCATGGGGCCAATGATGAGCCCCAGGATTCATTCTCAAGCGCACCCGCCCATTGGCAACACCCCGCTCATGCGAGTGGAGGCGATTAGCCCCCGGCCGGATGTCCACCTCTATCTCAAACTCGAACAATTCAACCTCGGCGGTTCTGCCAAAGACCGGACCGCCCGGGCCCTTATCCAGGCAGCCCTCGAAGCTGGCGATATCCGCCCGGGTTCGACGCTGGTGGAGTCTTCCTCCGGCAACCTGGGCATGGCGCTAGCTCGCCAAGCCCCGCTCCAGGGAATGAAGTTCCACTGCGTGGTGGACCCGCGGGTCAACGCCTCCACGGTAGCTACCATGCGGGCCTACGGCGCACACGTGGAATTGCTCGACCACCCCGATCCAGAAACCGGCGATTGGCTCACCGCCCGCCGCACCCGCGTGGCCGAGCTTTTGGAAGAGATCCCCGATTCTTTCAACCTCAACCAGTATTCCAATGAAGCCGCCTTCCACGCCCACGCGGAAGGCACCATGACTGAGATTCTGGACCAGCTCGGTCAGGCGCCCAGCCACCTGCTCGTGGCCATGAGCACCACCGGAACCCTTGGCGGCTGCGTACGCAAGCTCTCCGAGCTGGGTGCCGACACCCACACAATCGGCGTTGATGCGGAAGGCTCCGTGCTTTTTGGTGGTGAGCGTGGCACCCGCATGTTGCCCGGCTATGGCGCCGGAATCGTAACCGATCTATCCACCAAGTTTTCGCCTTCTTCCGTGGAGAGGGTTCCGGACCTCGATGCCATCGTTGCTGCCCGACAGCTCGCTCAAGCAGAGGGCCTGCTGCCTGGTGCTTCCGGCGGTGCCGTCATCGCCGCCTTCCAACGCCTCGCGCCCTCCCTACCGGCAGGGGCCGAGGTGGTTGCCGTGCTGCACGACGCCGGCCAGCCTTACCTCGACACCATTTATAACGACTCCTGGGTGTGCGAAAACTTCGACATTTCGCCCGCTGAACTCGCAGCGCGCATCGAGGGGTCGGCGCAGTGACTTCTGCTAGCCCTGCCCGCCGCATTGCCATCATTGGAGCTGGCCCGCGTGGCCTGTGGGCCGTCGAGGAACTCCTCGAGCGCGCCCGCGTTCCACTCGATGTCACCGTCTTTGACCCCTACCCCGCCGGTGCGGGCGCCGTCTACCGCCCGCAGCAGCCGCTGCAGTGGCGCCTCAACGTCAACTGCGCCACCGTCACCACTGCCCACGATAGTTTCAACGCCTGGCGCACCCGCCGCGGTGAAGACACCACCGATGCCTTCCCGCCGCGGGCCCAGGTGGGCCAATTCCTCGTCGATACCTGGTCCGCAGCAGTGCGCCGCGCGCCATCCCACGTTCGCATCCGGCACCTGCCGCACCGCGTGACCGAGGTAAGCGCCGACGGAGAAGGGTTCATGGTCGATGGCTCCCCCTTCGACGAGGTCCTAGTCTGTACCGGCCACGACCATCTCCACGCTGGGTCTTTGGCCTACGAGGCTTCTTGCGTACCGGTCACCGGTCTTTACTTCGGTGCCGATCTTCCGAGCTCCGCACGCCGGATCGGCGTACGCGGTGCCGCCTTAAGCTTCATCGATGTGTGCCTACTGTATGGCGACACCGCCGAAACCATCTACCCGGTTAGCCGCAGCGGGCGCTTCATGGAGGTAAAGCCCTCTCCGGAGGCACCGCTGCCGGAGGTGTCACCGCGGTGGCGGCAGGCCTGCGCGCATATCGACAGCGCTTCGGAGCTGCGTGAGATCCTCATCGGGGCTGCAGGCGAATTCGGTGACTTCTCAACTGCGGACCTCGCCGCCGTTATAGACGGTCAGGATTTCACTGGCGATGCCGTCACTGAGCTCGAGGCTTCCCTACGTGCGGCCGAAGGTACCGGTCCACTCACCCCGGCCGCGGCCGTAGGTGCGGCGTTTCGTGGGGTATTCCAAGACTGCGTCGATTGGCACAAGGCACATGGCCCCATACCCGGCTTCCGCGAGCTTTCACGCACCCTTGAGCGCGTGGCTTTTGGTCCGCCACCGGTCACAGCTAGGCGTCTGCTCGAGTTGATCCACTCCGGTGTGGTGAATACCGACTACCTAGGCATGCCTGGGCAGATAGATTCTTGGCGGGAAAAAGGCGGCGTGGACCTGCTTATCGACGCCACCGTTGCTCCCCAAGCCACCCCCTCCCCCTTCCACGACGTTGCTGGCGTGGTGGAAATTGGCCGGATGAATGAGCTCTCCCTGCCCGGCCATGACTCCCTTAACCGTTCCGTGCACGATGACATCCCCCGCTGGGCGGAGAAAGTAGGAAACCCATGACCACCACCCCTGTAGAACCCCTATCCGTCCACGGCACCGTCCCCTTGCGAGCCCGGTGGGAACGGTGGATGCGTGAGCTTGTCGAAAACCCGCAGCACGTCAGCGCATTGACCTCGCGCTACGGTTCGCCGGTGAACGTGTTGAATTCCGCGCCGTTGCGCCACAATGCCCAGGAGTTGCTCGATGCGGGCGCTTCCCACGGCGTGGACACCCAGGTATTTTTCGCACGCAAAGCCAATAAGGCGCTGTGTTTTGTCGATGCTGCACGCAACGCCGGGCTCGGGGTGGATGTAGCCAGCGAGAACGAGCTCCGCCAAGTGCTCGACCGCGGTGTCGCCCCAGAGCGCATCATCCTCAGTGCCGCTATCAAAACAGATGGGTTGCTCCACCTCGCGGTTTCCCGAGGCGTCACTATCTCTTGTGATTCTCTCGCCGAATCCCGCCGCATCGCCGCCATCGCGAGGGATTTAGACACCACCGCCCACGTGGCACCACGCCTCGCTCCAGATCCAAACTCCCTACCCCCCACCCGCTTCGGGGAGAGGCTGCCGGCATGGCGGCAAGCCGAGTGGCCAAAGGAACTTCGTGCTGTAGGCGTCCACGTGCACCTGCACGGCTATAGCGAAGCCGACCGCCGAACCGCCCTGGCAGAGGCAATTTCCTTGGTCGAGCACCTCCGCACATTGGGCCAGCCCGCTAGTTTCATCGATATCGGCGGGGGCGTGCCCATGAGCTACCTGGAATCCCGCGAGCAGTGGGAGAATTACCTCGAGCGCATCGCCTCCCAACGCGCTGGTACCGGTGAACCGTTCACGTGGAAAGCGGATCCGCTATCCAATACTTACCCCTTCTGGCAGGAGCCAACCCGCGGTCAGTGGCTGGACCAGCTCCTCTCTGGCGAGGTCCCCGGCTACGGCACCGCTGGCAAGGAGCTGCGCGAGCGGAACATCGCCCTACATCTTGAGCCCGGCCGCAGCTTGCTCGACGGCTGTGGAGTAATCCTCACCGAGGTGAGCTTCCTCAAGGAACGCTCTGATGGCCTACCCCTTATCGGCGTGGCGATGAATCGCACCCAGTGCCGGACCGCCGCAGATGACATCCTGCTCGACCCTCTCTTGGTACCTACGGCTGGCTCGGTAGAGGAAATCTCCCGCGAGCCACGCGCCGGCTTTGTGGTGGGCGCCTACTGCATTGAAGACGAGGTTATCCTGCGCCGCGAACTCGACTTCCCGGCTGGCATTGCCGTAGGAGATACCCTTGCCATTCCGAATACAGCCGGATATTTCATGCACATCCTCGAGTCTGCTTCGCACCAAATTCCTTTGGCGCGCAACGTCTACTTCGACGGCGGCGGGTGGGTGCCAGACGATATTGACGCCACATAACTACCGGCGGTTCACAACATAGAAAAAGGGCTTCGAGGAATTCCTCGAAGCCCTTTAGCTTTAAGCGCAGTGCGCTAAACCGATTTACTCGGTGTAGCCCTTAACCACGGAACCGTCAACCGGGATGCCCGGGCCGGAGGTGGTGGAGATGGTAGCGCGCTTGATGTAGATGCCCTTAGCGGAAGAAGGCTTCAGACGCTGGATCTCATCCATGAGGGCGCCGTAGTTCTCAGCCAGCTTCTCAGCGTCGAAGGATGCCTTGCCGATGATGGCGTGCAGGTTAGCAGCCTTATCAACGCGGAAGGAGATCTTGCCGCCCTTAACCTCAGAGATTGCCTTAGCAACGTCTGCGGTAACGGTGCCGGTCTTCGGGTTCGGCATCAGACCACGCGGGCCCAGGACGCGGGCAACGCGGCCGACCTTGGCCATCTGATCCGGGGTAGCGATTGCAACGTCGAAGTCGATGTTGCCTTCGTTGATCTGCTCGATCAGTTCAGCGGTGCCGACGATGTCAGCGCCAGCTTCCTGAGCGGCGGTAGCCTTCTCGCCCTCAGCGAAGACAGCAACGCGAACGTCCTTACCGGTGCCGTTAGGCAGGGAAACGGTGCCGCGAACCAGCTGGTCAGCCTTGCGCGGGTCAACGCCCAGACGGAAGACGACGTCAACGGTGGCGTCGAAGTTCTTGGAGGAGGTCTCCTTAGCCAGCTTGGTGGCCTCGATCGGACGGTACAGGCGGGACTTATCTACCAGTTCCGCAGCGGCCTTATAAGCCTTAGACTTGGTGCTCATTTAACAATTCCTTTTCTGGATTGGTGTGGTGTTTGGCGGGCCGTAGCTGGCCCTACCACATAAAGTTTTTACTTCTCCGGTGCGCCATCAACGGTGATGCCCATGGAGCGGGCGGTACCGGCGATGATGCGAGCGCCGTTCTCGATGTCACGTGCGTTCAGGTCCGCAAACTTGGTCTCTGCGATTTCCTTGCACTGATCCCAAGACACAGAACCGACCTTGTCGGTGTGTGGGACGCCGGAGCCCTTCTGGATGCCAGCGGCCTTCAGCAGCAGCTTAGCTGCCGGCGGGGTCTTCAGCTTGAAGTCGAAGGAACGGTCCTCGTAGACGGTGATCTCAACCGGAACCACGTTGCCACGCTGGTTCTCGGTAGCGGCGTTATAAGCCTTGCAGAACTCCATGATGTTGACGCCGTGGGCACCCAGTGCCGGGCCAACTGGCGGTGCCGGGTTAGCGGCGCCTGCCTCGATCTGCAGCTTGATGAAGCCGGATACCTTCTTCTTAGGAGCCATCGAATTACCTCTTTCCTGTGTTACCGGGATGTCCGCCACGATGAATAACGGGATCCCGTCCGGATGCTCACCTTCAGTGGGCCACCGGAGGATGAAACGTTTTCTTATACGCACGCCAAAGGCGCACGGCGTTCCAGTTTAGAACACCGTGCGCCCTGCACAAAATCACTTTTTAGGAGATGCGCTCGATCTCGGTCGGCGACAGCTCCACCGGGGTCTCGCGGCCGAAGATGGACACCAAGCCCTGCATCTTGCCGGTCTCCGGGTCGATCTCGGAAATGGTCGCGGATACGGCGGCCAGCGGTCCGGACAGGATGGTCACTGCCTCGCCCACCTCGAAGTCGTGCGCGTACTTCTTGGCCACTTCCTTCTCCGGCATATCCACAACCTGCTCGCCCTCTGCCTCGTTCGGGGCAGCATCGCCCTTGGTGGACGGCGCCTCGTTGGGCATGAGGAACTTAGCTACGTCGCGGGTCTTGACCGGGGTGGCGTTACCTTCGTTGCCCACGAAGGAGGTCACGCCCGGGGTTTCGCGGATGACGGACCATGCGGCGTCGTTAAGCTCAGCGCGAACCAGGACGTAGCCCGGCAGCAGCTTGCGCTTCACAATCTTCTTCTTGCCGTCCTTGGTCTCTAGGACCTGCTCAATAGGAACAACGACCTCGAAGATGGAATCTTCTACCTCGAGGGTCTGGGCGCGCATGTCCAGGTTGGTCTTTACCTTGTTTTCGTAGCCGGAGTAGCACTGAATGATGTACCACTGGCCCGGCTGCTTCTTCAGCTCGCGGGTAAAGGCGCGCAGGCGCTTGCGGTAGGCGGCATCCTCGGACTCGTCTTCGCCGGCCTCAGGGGCTGCACCCTCGGCTTCAGCTTCGGCCGCTGCCGGTTCCGCTGCGTTGGTGGACTCGGCGGACTCGCCTGCAGTGTCGGTGGACTCAGCCGTTCCTTCAGTTTCTTCCGCTGCCGGAGCGGCTGGGGTAGCGTCCTCTTGCTGTGCTTCTTCTACGGAGCTAGCGTGCTCTGCCGCCTGCTCCTGCACGTTGGACTGCATTGCCTCTTCCAGCGAGGTACCTACGGTTTCGACGTTGTTCTCGTCGCTCATAATCCTTACTCCAAATATTCCTCGGCGCGTTGCGTAGGACCAGCCTACCCGCCCGCGTATGGGCAAAAAGTATCCCGCCGTTCCTTGAAGCGGAAACAGCGGGATAAAAGGTTATGCAGCTATCTTACTTATCAGAGAGAACCTGCTCAACTCCGAGACCAGCCAGCGTGTCAACGCCCCAGACCAAAGCGGTCAGCACGATAAGGAACGCAAAGGTAATGAGGGTGTACTGCAGCATCTCCTTAGCGGTAGGCCACACCACCTTCTTCATCTCGGATGCAACCTCACCAGGGAAAGCGGCTACGCCGCCACCTGGGGTGTCATCGTGGTTCTTATCCTCTACGCGGACGACGTGCTTATCGGCGTAGTCCGCGGAGGACGTGGTAGCCGCACCAGAGAGCTGACGCTTACCGGTCGGGCGCGATGCACCCGAATTCTTCGGCTGCTGCTCATCGCTCACAGCTAACCCTCCTTGGGAACTAAATCTAATAGGGCGCTTAACGCGCACCTCCATAACTTTGTCAACCCTAGCAAAGCTTGCACAGCATGAAAAGCTGACCACGGCATTTGCAAGGCGTGGCCTTGACAACATGTGCGTGGGCCAAGCGCCACGAAGAAAATAGGGCATGAAGAAACCCCGCCACCTGATGCCAGATGACGGGGTTTACTGTGCAGGGGCGACAGGACTCGAACCTGCAACCTACGGTTTTGGAGACCGTTGCGCTACCAATTGCGCCACGCCCCTATTCTTTTATTCCTCAATGCCTAAGCATCAAGCGTTGAAGACCTTACCAGAGCCATAGTTCCAATCCGAAACTAGGCACAGCCGGGACTGCCTTCAGCGCGGTAATAAAAAAGCGCCCTGCGGGCGCCTTTCTTTCCCGGTAGCGATGGCGAGAATTGAACTCGCGACACAGCGATTATGAGTCGCTTGCTCTACCACTGAGCTACACCGCCATATTCACCTCGGAGGAGTTCCTTCCTCCAAACATGAATGGAGCCCCCTGACAGAATCGAACTGTCGACCTTTTCCTTACCATGGAAACGCTCTGCCGACTGAGCTAAGGGGGCACATCCTAGCGTTGAACACATCGCTATTTCGTTGTGCTCTCCGTTGCGGACTCCAATAATCTAACCTGCTTTCAACGTTTTACACAAATCGCCATGTCAGAGCGTAAAAATGCATAGTTCTTGTGGCACCTTTTCGCGCCTATTGAAGGCAGTTAGAGAAACGGCATGGCAGCCCACCCCTGCGGGCTGCTCGGCTCCGCCTCCTACCGTGCGCCGGCAGCCGTGCGAAGGCATGTGGATTGGGCAGTTGTAGGAAAAGGGGGCGTCGGCAAGCGTGGACTGGAGGCACTGAGGCTCTCCACGGTTGCTAAAAAGCTGCAAATAGTCCCATTGACTCGGGGTCCTGAGGGTTTAAGCTTGGTCTGTAAAATCCCCCTCCCCATACCAAGGAGCGAAGATATGTCCGCTACGGATATTGCCACCCCACACATCAATCCGCAGGGCGCGCCCATTGCGGAAACCATCCTCCTGCCCGGTGACCCGCTGCGCGCGAAGTTCATCGCCGAGAACTTCCTGGAAGATACCGTCCAGTTCAACGGTGTACGCAATATGCTGGGGTTTACCGGCACTTTTAACGGCAAGCCCATCTCCGTCATGGGCTCCGGCATGGGCATTCCCTCCATCGGCATCTATTCCTGGGAGCTCATCCACAACTACGGCGTAAAAAAGCTCATCCGCGTCGGTTCCATTGGCGCCATGCAGAAAGACATTGAGCTGCACGATGTCATCGTCGCTTCGTCCGCCTCCACCGATTCCAACTTCTTGAGCCAGTACAACCTGCCGGGCAGCTACGCCCCCACCGCCTCGTGGAAGCTCCTCAAGGCTTTGGTGGACCAGGCCGAAAAGCAGCAGGCCCACATCCACGTGGGCAATATTTTGAGCTCGGATATTTTCTACAACTTTGACCAAAGCGTTAACGAGCGCTGGGCGCACATGGGTGTGCTCGGCGTAGAGATGGAATCTGCAGCGCTTTATGCCACCGCGGCCGAGGCCGGCGTGGACGCGCTGGGGCTTTTCACCGTCTCCGACAACCTGGTGCACGATACCCACCTCTCCGCGGAGGAACGCCAGACCGCCTTCCGCACCATGATTGAACTCGCACTTCCACTCAACGCGCTCGACTAAAAGGAACCCCTCCCCCGTGACTTCCACCCACCCCACCGCTTCCCCGCAGGACAAGCGGCCAGGCTCCGCGGTAAACCCCAAGGTTGCCGTACCTATCCTGCTCTTTGTCTTCGTCTTCTCGCTGGTTATTGATAACGGCTTTAAGACGATGACCATGCCGATCGCCGAGGCGCTCGACATCTCCGATACCACCGCCTCCCTCCAAGCTTCCCTCGCCGGCGTGATCATCGGCATCGGCGCCGTGGTCTACGCCGCGCTGGCAGATTCCATCTCCATCCGCAAGCTCATGCTCACCGGCGTTGTCCTCATCGCCGTGGGCTCGCTTTTGGCCTTCGCCTTTTCCAGCTTCTGGCCCATGGTGCTCACCGGCCGCCTCATCCAGACCACTGGCCTTGCCGCCGCGGAGACGCTGTATGTCATTTACGTGACCAAGCACTTGAGCGAGGCCGATCAAAAGACCTACCTCGGCTTTTCCACCGCCGCCTTCCAGGCCGGCCTGCTCATCGGCGCGCTGACCTCCGGCTTTATTTCCACCTATGTCTCGTGGACGGCGATGTTCCTCATCCCGCTCATCCTCATCCTGGCCATCCCGCCGATTATCAAGCTGGTGCCGGAAGATGCGGCCGTGGAGGGCCACCTCGACGCCCTGGGCCTGTTTTTCATCGCGGTCTTCGCCACCGGCCTGACCATGTTTATGCAGGAATTCAACTGGGCATGGCTCATCTTCGCTCTCCTTGGCGTCGTAGGCTTCATCATCCACATCGGCCGCGCCAAGCACCCCGTGGTCACCCCGGAGTTCTTTACTAACGGCCGCTACGTGTGGACCATCCTCATGGTCTTCTTTGTCTACTCCACCCAGATGGGCTTCATCTTCCTGCTGCCGTTTGCCGCACATGACTTGCATGGCATGAACATCGATAAGGCCTCCCTGCTGATGATCCCGGGCTATATTTGCGCCATCCTCATCGGCATTTTCTCCGGCAAGATCGGTGCCGTCTTGTCCTCTCGCGCCACCATCTACACCGCCTTCGCTTTGGTTGCCGGCGCGCTGGTGGCGGCCGCGCTCTTCGTGCAGCTTCACGTTGCCGTGCTCATCCTGGCCATCGTGGCCTTTGCCTCCGGCTTTGCGCTGATGTACGCCCCGCTGGTCAACACCGCACTGCGCAATATCACCGCCGCCAAGTCCGGCATCGCCATCGGCTTTTATAACCTGACCATCAATATCGCCATCCCACTGGGCATTGCCTATACGGCAAAGCTGCAGGACCTCACCAGCTATAACACCGTGCTGTGGATCCTGGCGGCCGTCGCCGCCATCGGCATTGCCCTGTACATCGTCTCTGACCTCAAGATGGCCCGTTCCGAATCCCACCTAACCCGCTAAGGAGAACAATTATGACTTCCCGCACCGACGTTGCATCCATCATCGACCACACCCTGCTCAAGCCGGAGGCCACCCCAGAACAATTCCGCGGCTTGGTGAATGAGGCGGCCGAGCTGGGCACCTACTCCGTCTGCGTTTCCCCGTCCGCCCTGCCCATCGAGGTTCCTGATTCGCTGCATATTGCCACCGTCGTGGGCTTTCCTTCCGGTGCTGTAAAGCCGGAGATTAAGGCCGCTGAGGCAGCCCGCGCGGTTGCTGATGGCGCCGAAGAGGTAGACATGGTCATCAATATCCCGCTGGCCATCGAGGGCCGCGCCGAGGAATTGCAGGCCGAAATCCAGGCCGTGCGTGATGCTATCCCAGGCAAGGTACTCAAGGTCATCATCGAGTCTGCCGCGCTTTCCGACGACGCCATTGTCCTCGCCTGCAAGGCCGCCGCAGCCGCCCAGGCGGACTTTGTCAAGACCTCCACCGGCTTCCACCCGGCCGGCGGCGCCTCCGTACACGCCGTTAAGCTCATGCGCGAGACCGTAGGCGACAAGCTAGGCGTGAAGGCCTCTGGCGGCATCCGCACCGCCAAGGATGCCTTGGCCATGATTGAGGCCGGCGCAACCCGCCTGGGCTTGTCTTCCTCCGCCAAGATCCTCGAGGAGCTCTAAGCCATGTCAAAGGCCGCCACCGTGGATTATGACTACGCCCGCACCTGGGCCGAGCACGACCCCGATCCGGACACCGCCCGCCAGGTGATGACCTGGATTGAAGAGGGCAATACCGACGAGCTCGCCGCCGCCTTCGCCGGTCCCCTCGCCTTCGGCACCGCGGGCCTGCGCGCCGCCGTGGGCGCGGGCGAGTCCCGCATGAATCGCGCCGTGGTCATCCGCACCACCTATGGGCTAATCTCCTGGCTCAAACAGCACGTAGACACCCCAGTGGTAGCCATTGGTTGCGATGCCCGCCACGGCTCCGCGCAGTTCCAGCGCGATGCCGCACAGGTCATCTCCGCGGCCGGCGGCAAGGCCTTGGTTCTGCCAGCGCAGAACCCCACTCCGCTGACCGCCTTCACGGTCCGCTCGCTCAAGGCGGATGCCGGCATTATGGTCACTGCCTCGCATAACCCGCCGGCCGATAATGGCTACAAGGTCTACCTGGGCGGCCGCATCGCCACCGGCCCGACAGAAGGCGTACAGCTGGTTTCGCCCGCCGATGCCGAAATCGCCACCGCCATCGCCGCGGCACCCCATGCCGATGAAGTCCCGCTATCCACCGAGAACATCGCGGACGTCGATACCCGCGCCGAGTACCTCGACCGCGCCGCACAGCTCGTGGGTGCACATACCGATGTCACCATCGCGCTGACCGCCATGCACGGCGTCGGCGCCGCCTTGGGCGAAAAGCTGCTGACCCGCTGCGGGTTCCGCGTCTCCCTGGTTCCTGAGCAGGCCCAACCGGATCCTGATTTCCCTACCGTCTCCTTCCCCAACCCGGAAGAGCCTGGCGCCCTCGACTTGGGCATCCGCCACGCTGAGGAGATCGGCGCCGATATTCTTATCGCTTACGACCCCGACGCCGACCGCTGCGCCGCCGCCGTGCCCACTTCCTCTGGCACGTGGCGCCAGCTCACCGGCGATGAAACCGGCGCCCTTTTGGGCGACTATCTTGCCTGCCAGGGTGCGACAGGCAACTTCGCCAACTCGCTCGTCTCTTCCCGCCTGCTCGGGCGCATCGCCGCCCACTACGGCCTCGGCCACGAGGAGACCCTCACCGGTTTCAAGTGGATCGCCCGCACCCCGGACCTCGCCTTTGGTTATGAGGAAGCCATTGGTTTCTGCCCCGACCCCACCGCTGTCCGCGACAAGGACGGCGTCGCTACCTCCGTAGTGCTCGCCAGCCTCGCGGCCGAGTGCAAGGCCACAGGAACCACCTTGCTAGAGCGTCTAGAAGGCATCTACGCCACCGTGGGTGCCCTCTACACCCAGCCGCTGACCTTCCGCGTCGATGACCTCAGCATCATCGCCCAAGCGATGGATAAGGTCGCTTCCACCCCTCCCACTGAACTGGCTGGCTCCCCCGTAGCAAAGGTGGAGAAATTCGCCCAAGGCTCCAAGTTCTTCACCAACAACGATGACCGCGTCATCGTGCGCCCCTCCGGCACCGAGCCGAAGCTGAAATGCTACCTCGAGTCCCCCGACGCCGACCGCCTCGATGCTATTGCGGCCGACCTGCGCGCCTACTTCGGGATTTAAACCCCTCCCCGCTCCGCGCTCTCTAACTGGTCCTTCCGGGATTGCTTAGGGCCAATGAGGGTGCGGACTAGTGGGCTTGCTGCCGCCAGACCCACCGCCGCAGTACCAACTATCGATTCCGGTGGGTCAAAAAGAACGAGTATCGCCGGTATAAGGATGAGCGCGCCGAAAATGACACCTACGGTTGTAAAGAGCCGTACTTTTGATTCAAATATCGCGTACTCGAAAGATTCTGCTGTAACTTTCCTATCGAGGACAATATCTGCATGAGCGTCCTCCATAATCCGATCGCCTGCGCCCGGCTGAATGTCATTGTGCTGTTTGATTATCTGTGGATGCGGAGTTGGCCCCTGAAGCGCCCACACAGCAATTTGGTCATCAAGGTTAGAAAGCCTATTTACGCCAGGGAGCGCTCCTCCAACTGGTGGGAAATCGCTACGTTTATTTTCCGGTGCGCCCGATAACTGCGAGTCCGATTGCGCAGATGCGCTTGCTGCGCTGCCTGCGCTACTCGCTGGCTTTGAAATAGGTGAATCTCGTTTACCCCGTCCAGCATCGTTCGGATCTTCTTCATATCCCATATCCTATCGCTTAACCCCGTACCTTCATCTCTACAGTGACTTTCTGTGCCTGATGGTATGGCTACCGAGCACGCCTGTTTGTACACAGCGCCTTAGAAAGGTGTAGTTTGCTGGTCCTGAAGGCCAAAATGAGAGGAGTTAAAGATTAAAGGACCCCACCATTCATCCTTAACAGTTTTGCTAAAGATTGCAGTTGGTATTTCATCATTGCTCTGCCTCGGCTATTTCATTGGCGGTTTGAATGCGGTATACGTTGCCAAGACCCTGGCGGGATCGGATTCCACCTCATTGCCAGATATTTCTCGCAGGCTAGGAAATGGCTTTTTCTACTTCAAGCCCGTTGCCACAACATCCAGGAGTCCAATTGTTTCATGCCGATTTAGAGCACTACTTAGCCATTGTTGAGCGGGTTTATGTTGCGGTGCAGCGGAGTGGAAGGCATAAACGAGAATGTTGACATCAGGAATGATCATCGAGTACCGCCCACACAGCTTCTTTGTTGCTGAGATCAACTAGAGCCGGTCCGCCGCAATCGAAGGAGGGCAGGTTAACGGGGGTGTCTTCGGTACTGATGCGGGCTTCCTTCTTGAGGGCAGCGCGGACCGCCTCTTCGACGTATGAGCTCAAAGTGACATTGTTGGCTTTGGCTTGGATCTTCGTTTCTTCAAGGAGTTTCGGCGGGAGGTTTATCGTCGTGCGCATACCTTTAGGGTAGAAAGCATCAAGTCATCATTCAAGAGGTGCAATGATGTATCTGCCTTCAGGAAGCCGTGAAAGGTTGACTGGTGTCTTAATTCAGTGCGAGCGTCAGGATCAGTACTCCGATGGAGAATGCGAGCATGCCTAAGCAGTTGATCCAGAATGCGCTACCGAGGAAGTGGGCGCGGACATGGGCTGCTGCGGCCGCGCAGAAATAGGCGATGACTCCAATCATGGCTGTGATTCCTACGCCGGGGAACCAGAGGCCGGCAATGAGTCCTACGGCGGCGAGGCACTTGATGACAATGAGCGCCCACCACCAGTCCTTGGGGAGTTTGACGCCGCTGAGGCAGGCTTCGATGAAGGGGACTGGTTTGAGGGAGAGGGCGGCGTCGCCAAGCAGAATGGCTGCTAGTAGAAGGGAGGGCCAGGCTGGGGAAGATTCTAGGATCATTGGGTTACTCCGAATGCGGTGTTGAGGCGTTCGATCGATGAGGCGGCTTGGGATGTGAGGTGCTCGGTGTCGTAGATTCCGGCGGCCCAGCCGATGAGTAAGCCGAGGTAGACGTTGTACAGCAGGTCGGCGTACTCGGCCGCATCGGCGCTGCTGAGCCTGGTGCCGAGTCGCAGGGTGATTTCATCGGTCAGGAGCGTTTTGAGTGCGGTGAGCGCTTCGCCTTGATTGCCTTGTTGGATGAGTGCTGCGCCAAAGGCGCGGGAGAGCTCTTCGTGGCCGGTAAACATCTGGAGGAAAGGTCTCAGGACATCGAGAAGGCTATCGGATTGTCCCCGGATGTCATCGTGGAGTTCTGAAATGTGTTGGCCAATGGTGCGGATGAGCAGCGTTTGTTTGTCGCCGACTCCCATGACGGTTCCCACGCTAACGCCAGCTTCGGATGCGATAGTCCGGATGCTGGTGGTGGCGTAGCCCTGAGTGAGGAAGAGTTCGTAGGCGGTGGCTAGGACCTTGCTGACGGTGCCAGCTTTGGCGGCCGAGCGCGATGAGTGAACGTGTTCAGTGAACATGTTCAAAAGGGTAGCTCTTGATGGTTTCGAGGTCAATGACGCCGAAGTGTTGACAGTTGGCGCTAGGCCAGCGTGGGGAAGACGCGGTCGCGCAGCAGGTGTGCAAGCTCGCGGTCGGGGGCTGCTGGGTTGACCCAGGCGGTGTCGCCGATTTCGGCGGCGGCATGGGGTTCGTCGGCGGTGACGGTGCGGGTGTAGGTGAAGATGGTGCCGACGACGACCTCGCCCGGTTCGTTGGCGGCGGGAGCGTCGAAGGTGCCGAGTTTGTTGAGGCTCTCGGCGTCGAGGGTGAGGCCTACTTCTTCGGCAACTTCGCGCAGGGCGGCGTCGACAAGCGCCTCGCCCGCCTCGGGCTTGCCGCCGGGCAGTTGGTACTTGGTGGAGGACTTCTTGCGCACGGTAAGCACGTGGCCTTGTGGGTTGCGGATGACGACGGCTGCTACTTCAATCATGGCTGCTGATTGTAGGCGGCCTAGAGCAGCGGCAGGAGCACGAGGGCGAGATTGAGTGCGATGACCAGCGCGGCAAGCGTCCAGCCCACGGCCATAGACCAGGGTTTCGCGGCGAACTCACCCATGACGTCCCGGGAGCCGGCATAGCGGAAAAGCGGGATGATGGCGAAGGGGATGCCCAGGGAAAGAAGTGCCTGGCTGACCACCAGTGCCATAGTGGGGTCGACCCCGCAGCCGATGATGACCAGCGCCGGGATGAGCGTGACCAGGCGGCGGACTAGTAGGGGGACCTTGATGTGAAGCAGGCCGTCCATGATTTCGGAGCCGGCGTAGGCGCCCACTGACGTCGAGGCGAGGCCGCTGGCCAGCAGGCCGATGGCGAAGAGAACGCCGGCCAGCGGGCCGAGGTGGCTGGCAATCGCCGTGTGGGCCCCGGAGATGGTCTCTGTGCCGTCCACGCCGTAGAGGGCCGAGCCCGCCAGGACCAGCAGGCCCACGTTGACGAGCCCGGCGATGGACAGCGCCACGGCGATGTCCGCGCGGGTGCCGGCCAGCACGTGGGGGATTTCCAGGTCGGGGTAGCGCTGCTTGGTCAGGGAGGAGTGTAGGTAAATGGCGTGCGGCATGACGGTGGCGCCCAACATGGAGGCGGCCAGCAGGATGCTGTCCTTGCCCTCTAGGCGGGGGATGAGGCCGCCGGCCACGTCGGCGGGGTCGGGCGGGGCGATGGCGAGGCCGGCAAGGAAGCCGATGCAGATGACCAGGAGCAGGCCGATGACAAGCCCCTCGAACCACTGGTTCTTCTTCTGGAAGATGAGGAGAATGATGGAGACCGCGCCGATGATGAGCGCGCCCGCGAACAGGGGGAGGTTGAAGAGGAGTTGCAGGGCAATGGCGCCGCCGATGACTTCGGCGAGGTCGGTGGCCGCGGCGATGAGCTCGGCCTGGGCCCACATGCCTAGGCGCGCGCGGCGGGAGAGACGCTCGCCCATGATTTCCGGCAGGGAGCGGTGGGTGACTAGGCCCAGTTTGGCGGAGTGGTACTGGATGAACATGGCCATGAGGTTGGCCACGACGAGTACCCACACCAGGAGGTAGCCGTAGTGGGAGCCGGCGCTGATGTTGGCGGCTACGTTGCCGGGGTCGACGTAAGCCACTGCAGCAACGAAGGCGGGGCCGGTGAGGCTGATTAAGGTCTTACGCATAGGCATCTCCATACCAAAAGTTCAACTACTTGAAGTCTAGTTTTCATCGCCATATGTTCAAGCCAGGGGATCGCTGGGGTTTTCTTAGTTGTTTTCCTCGCCAGTGCTTATGCGGTGTGGCACAAGGCTAAAAGCTCCCGCACCCAGGAGCCCAGCGAGTAGATCCCGCCTCACAGCTGCAGGTACGCTTGAAACCCCGCAAGCTTTTGCTTGCGGGGTTCATTCTGTGCCAGGTAGAAGATTCGAACTTCTGAAGGCAATGCCGGCGGATTTACAGTCCGCTCCCTTTGGCCGCTCGGGCAACCTGGCATGCACTGTGTGGTGCGAGTAAGTACTTTACTACGAACCACCCTCCCACCTACAAATCGCCAGCGCATGGGGGAAGAATGGGTGGGAAAAGAGGGGGGCGTCGCCAAGCATCTAGCCCACGCGGCGCACTGTGTAATCCGCCAGTTGGCGCAGGGCCTGGCTCGCGGAGTTCTCCGGTAGCACGGCAAGCTGCTCCTCCACCGTGCGCAGGTAGGCATTGATGTCCTCCAGCGCCTTCTGACGGCCACCAGATTGGTGCAGGAGCTCGATGGCGCGCTCCACCTCGGCGTCGGAATGCAGCGGTCCAGTAAGCAGCTCACGCAGCTTGTCGCCCACTTCGCCCTCTTCCTCCAAGGCGTAGAGAACCGGCAAGGTAAAGACGCCCTCGCGCAGGTCCGTACCCGGGGTCTTACCGGACTCCTTTGGGTCAGAGAAGATATCGATGACATCGTCCACAATCTGGAAAATCATGCCGATGGCACCACCAATGCGGTGCAGAGCTGCGGCATGCTCGGCCGAGGCGCCGGAGTGGTAGGCACCCAGGTAACCAGCAGAGGCGATGAGCACCGCGGTCTTTTCACGGATAACGGCCGTGTAGTGCTCCACGGCATTGGCCTCACCCGCACCGATGGTCTCGCGCATCTGGCCGGTAACCAGCTCCTCAAAGGTATCGGCAAAGTGGCCCACGGTGTGGGTATCCAGCTCGCTCATCAGGCGGGACGCGTGCGCCAAGAGCGCATCGCCGGCGAGGATGGCCACGGAGTTATTCCACCGCGAATTGGCAGACTCCACGCCGCGGCGGCGGTCCGCCTCATCCATGACATCGTCATGATAAAGGGTGGCCACGTGCACCATCTCCACGACGGTGGCGGCCTTAACAACCTCTTCGCAGCCCGGACGCGGACCATACTCGGAGGCCAACAGCGCCATCATGGGGCGAAAGCGCTTGCCACCGGCCTGCGACAGGTGGCTGACCTTATCCTTTAAGAAGTCCTGGCCGCGGTCGATTTCACTGCGCAGCTTGTCTTCTACTGCTTTCATGCCCGCGCCAATGCGCTCATTGAGCTGCGGATCACCAAGATCCACGTGCGTGGCATGCGATTGACCGTGAGTCATTAAATAGTGTTCCTTGCAACTAAAAGCCAGAGATAATCGACTACCTACCGTAGTCCAAACTGCGCCCCTAAACACACTCGAGGGGTCGAACTCATGCAATGATAGTCCTCATGTCGGAGCAGATCGATTCCCAAACCTATGTCGAGGTCGCCATCATTGGCGCTGGGCCGGCCGGAGCCGCCGCCGCGATTCATGCCGCACGCGCCGGTTATGACACCCTCCTTATTGATTCCGCGACGTTTCCCCGCGATAAAACCTGCGGCGACGGGCTTACCCCGCGCGCGATGCACCAGCTTGCTGAGCTCGGCATTGCGGTCAACGCCTCCTACCGCAATCGCGGCCTGAAGCTGCACGGCTACGGCGGCGATGTTACCGCGCCCTGGCCGAAGACCTACCCTTCCCAGGTCGGCACGGCCCTGCCGCGCTTTCGCTTCGATGCCCTGCTTGCCGACGCCGCCCGAAAAGCCGGCGCCACCCTCCTCACCGGCACCCCCGCCACCGATCCGGTAATGGAGGGAAACCGCGTGACCTCCTTCCGCGTGGGCGAGGCCACCGTGCATGCCAAGTGGATCATCGTGGCCGATGGCGTGCGCTCTACCTTTGGCAAGAAGCTCGGCCGCACCTGGCACCGCGAGGAGGTCTATGGCATTGCCGCACGCTCCTATGCTTCCTCTACGCACGCCGATGAGCCCTGGATGCACTCCCATGTTGAGCTCAAGGACGAAGGCGGCGAGGTGCAGCCCGGCTACGGTTGGATCTTCCCGCTCGGCCCCGAGCTAGGTCAGGTCAACATCGGCCTCGGCGCGCTCTCAACCGCGCAGCGCCCAGCCAAGATCAATACCAAGAAGCTGCTCGAGTTCTACGCCGCCCAACAGCGACCCGAGTGGGGACTCGGCGAGATTGAGCACGTCACCTCTGCCCTGCTGCCCATGGGCGGCGCGGTGTCCAACGTGGCCGGCGCCAATTGGATGATCATTGGTGATGCCGCCGCCTGCATCAACCCCCTCAACGGCGAGGGCATCGATTATGGCTTGGAGACCGCCGCCCTGGCCGTAGACCTGCTCGGCCCGAAAGACTTCACCTTGGCTTGGCCTGCCGTCCTGCGCGAGCACTACGGCGAGTCCTTCCTCTTGGCCCGCACGGCCGCACGCCTGCTTACTTACCCACAGTTCCTACCGCTGGCCGGCCCACTGGCCCTGCGTGGGCCCATCGGCCGCATGCTCATGCCGGCCGCCGCGCGCCTGATGGGCAACCTCATTACTGACGATGACCGCGACCTCATCGCACGCACCTGGCGCGCCGCCGGCCGCACGGTCTCGTCCCTTCGCCGCGATACCCCCCTCTGGGATTCAACCGCGGCATAGTCCCCGCCCCCAGGAACGGGCGGAGCAGCGCCTAAGCTGGCTTTACCGCCGAGTGCAGCGCCACGATACCAAAGGTAAGGTTCTGCCAGCCGGCCTCGGCCCAACCATTGCGATTGATAACCGCGGCAAGCTCCTCCTGCCCCGGCCACGCGCGAATGGATTCCGCGAGGTAGATATAAGCCTCCGGATTAGAAGAAACCAGGCGCGCTACCGGCGGGAGCAGGCGCATCAAGTATTCCTTGTACACGGTGCCAAAAATCGGTACCACCGGGGTGGAAAATTCCGCCACCGCAAGGCGCCCGCCCGGCTTGGTCACGCGCGCCATTTCGCGCAGGCCGAGCTCAAAGTCGTGGATATTGCGCAGACCATAAGAGATGGTCACGGCATCAAAGGTGTTATCTGCAAACGGCAGCTTCATGCCATCGCCAGCCACCTTGGGCACGTCGCGCTCACGGCCGGCGGCCAGCATGCCACGGGAGAAATCACACGCCACGCACCACGCACCGGACTTGGAAAGTTCCACGGTGGACACGGCGGTACCCGCTGCGAGGTCGAGAACCTTCTCTCCCGGCTTAAGGTTCAAACGCTCGCGGGTGCGCTTGCGCCAGTGCGCGTCCTGCCCAAAGGACAGCACGGTATTGGTGAGGTCGTATTTCTCGCCCACGGCGTCAAACATGCGCGCCACATCGAAGGGCTTTTTATCCAGATCTGCCTTAGACACAAATGATCAGTCTAGGCTACGCGGGCGCCAAGGGCACGAGCCGCCCATCGCGGCAGCTCCGGACGCTGGCCCAAAATGGTTAGCGGCACCCGGCGAGTATCCTCCAATACCTCTTCGTAATAGCCCACGAGCTGCTCGCACAGTGCTTTCCACGTCTTGGAGGAAATGGACTCGCGCGCATTGTCCCGCATCTCCTGATGGATCTCCGGATTGAGCAGAGCGTCCACCGCATTGGGGAGGTCTTCCACAAAGGTCTGTACATCCAGCAGCAAGCCATTATAGCCCTCGTCGATGAGGTCTACCGGACCACCGGCCCGCGGCCCGATAGTCGGCACGCCGGAGGCCTGCGCCTCCTGGATGGACTGACAGAAGGTCTCGAACTCGCCGGCGTGGACGAAGACGTCCAAGGAAGCATAGGCGGCGGCGAGGTCTTCGCCGGACAGCGCACCGGTAAAGACGGCGCCGGGCAGCTGGGCTTCCAACAGTGGACGCTCCGGCCCATCACCCACGATGACCAGCTGAATATCCTCGCGGCCATTGAGCGCCGAAAGCCGGTGCACGCCCTTTTCCGCGGCGAGGCGACCGACAAATCCAACCACATTCTTGGTGCCGCTCGGATCCCAGCTGCGGCGCAGCTCGTCAGAGCGCTTGGACGGATGGAATAGCTCCGCGTTCACGCCGCGGCCCCAATGGCGCACATTCTTAATGTGGTGCTTTTCCAAGTCTCGGATGGTCAGCGAGGACGGTGCCAGGGTCATCTGGCAAGAGTTATGAATCGTGCGCAGCCACTCCCACACGCCATAGGCCAGCGCGGAGGCATGGTACTTGGTGGCAAAACCGGCAACATCGGTCTGGTACAACGCCACGGCGGGAACGCGCTGCTGGCGGGCGGAGAAAGCGCCAGCCGCGCCGAGTACGAAGGGGCTGGCCAGGTGGATGATATCCGGCTTGAAATCGCGCAGAGCCTCATCCACCGCCGTGGTGGGAACGCCCACCGGCAGCGAATCCACCAGCGGCACGCGCACGGTGGGCACTCGGTAGATGGGGAACCCGAGGTAGTCCGGGATTTCCTCCTGCCCCTCACGGGCGCCCGGCGCGATGACGATGGCCTCTTGGCCCGTCTCGTGCAGGTGCTCTAAAACGCGCAGCACGGAGTTGGTCACACCATTGACATTGGGGAGGAAGGATTCAGCCACGATCGCAACACGCATGCCACCATCATGGCCCATTTTCTTAAGTTTATGGTGAAGCCAGCGGAAAATCTTGGTTAATTATTTCTCCGCGCGGCGGGTAAAGAAGCTAATCAGCTTCCACATCACGGCCGCGATGAGCGTGGCAACTACCCCTACCGAGAGCGCCGGGATAATGGCCAGCGTCCATTCGCGGCCTTCAACCTTGACCAGGTCTGGGTCGTCTTGAGCGTATTGCACCCACACCTGCTGCCCCTCGCCCAGCCCACTGGGATAGAGCAGCCCGTGCTGTGGGGTGTGGTAAATCCCCTCACTGTCTTGGAAATCCACCGTGGTGCGCAGCATGCCCACATCCTTGACCGTGGCCAAAGCGCGCGCGGGGTGGCTGGCGATGGCGTGGTCATTCAGCGCCGGCCCGATGACCATGCCCACCACACCCACCAGCGCGGCTAAATACAGCGCCAGCGTCAGCTGGTGCAGGCGACGGCGATAGACCGCGGGCGTATAGCGCGGCACCACGGCCGCGTGCGACTTATGCTGCGGCGGGGCCACTTACTGGCCTACCTTTGCGGTGAGCTTCTCATTGAGCGCCCGGCGCGTGGTACGGGTGGTCTTGGCCTCCACGACGGTAATTCCGGTGGAGTATTCCTTCAGCTCCGCCAGCGTATCCAATAGCTCCTGCGGGGTGGTCACCTCGCGGTAGTCTGCTTCATAGGCTTCTGCCAGCTTGCCGACGTCCACCCCATGCGGCGTTCCAAACGCCGGCTCGAAGGACTCGCGCAGCGCATCGGCACCTTGTTCCAGGGTCTCAAAGATGCCGCCGCCATTGTCATTGGCCACCACGATGGTGAGGTTTTCCGGTCGCGCTTGGTCTTCCGGGATGAGCAGGCTATTTGCGTCATGCAGGAAGGTGACATCTCCCATGAGCGCCATCACTCGCGGGGCGCGCCAGTTGGTGGGATCCAGCGATTGCGTGGCCAGGGAAATGCCGATGGCTTGGGCGATAGTGCCGTCGATGCCGGCCGCCCCGCGCGGCGAGTAGGTATCCACGCCGTCGAAAGGCAGGCCCACCATGGAGGCATCGCGCACCGGGTTCGAAGCGCCGAGCACCAGGGTGTCGTTGACGGAGAGCGTATCACCCACCGCGGCCGCGACGTGCAGCCCGGTGAATCCCAGTTCCTCGTCCTCGAGGGTCTCGCGCACCGCTTGTCCAGCCATATCGGTTGCGCCTTCGCAGATCTTCATCCACTCGCGGCTCGGCTCACCGGTGACCTTGACGGTGGTGCCAAGCCGGGTGTCTTGGCCGCGCTGGTTGGTGAAGTCCTTGGTGCGCGAGAGCACCACTAGCTCAATATCCGGATCATTCATTAGCGCTAGCACGCCACGGTGCAGCGTCGGGTGCCCCACGACGATGACCTGCTCTACCTTGGTATTGACCACATAATCATTCGCGGAGACCTGCGCCTTGCGGAAGATATGCGCCGCCGCTGGATGCACCGGATGATACGGGCCCGGCGCGCTCGGCTCCGCGATGGTTGGCACGTCTTGGAGACCTTCTACCTCCCAGGCCTCGTCGCCCGCAATGACCAGCGTATTTTTGCTCAAATCCACGGCCACTTCCCCGTGGTCCACAAAGGCTGGTGCGGGCTCGCGCACGCCGTCGTCGGAGGTGTGGTCTGGCAGGGTGTCGTCGACAAGCGGGGCATCAAAGGCCACATTGATGTGTACTTGTAGGTCCTCGCGGAAACGCTGGGCCATAGCCTCGATATCGTCCGCGCCGGTGACCTGGGTGGTGTCCGCATAGACGCCGAAGATGCCCTGCTGCTCGATGGTCTGCGACGCCCCCGTGCCCACCAGGCGCTCCGGCCGATCCGCGCTAATGATGGCCAGCGGCGTATGGGAATAGTGTGCCTCCACCACGGCCGGCAAAGTATTGGCCACCGCAGTTCCCGAGGTCATCACCACGCCCACGTGGCGGCGCTGCACCCGCGCCATGCCCAGGGCGGTAAACGCTCCCCCGCGCTCGTCTAGGCGGGTGTGTACACGGATATCATCACGCGCCAGCAGCGCCAGCGACAGCGGCGCGTTGCGCGAACCAGGGCACAGGACGACATCCGTGAGGTGGCGCGCCAGTTGGGCGGCTACCTTCTCAGCCAACTGCATCGATTCATTCATGTCGCCCGATTTTACCTGCCCGCGCGCTATTGCCCTTACCGGGCAGGTGCTGGGCGCTTAGTTCTGGTTGGCCGGCTGCTCGCCGCCGCCCAGAAGGTCATTGAGGAGGCCCTCAATGTCCACGTCGCTGCCCTTATCCAGCTGGTCTTGTACCTCTGGTGGCAGCTCGGTCGGGATATCGGACGGCAGGTCATTCTGGAAGTCCGGCAGCTTTGGCAACTTATTGGAGTTCTCATCCTGCGTATCCGGCTCTTCGGTCTGGGTCACGGTGGTGGGAACCTCCGTGGTCAGCGTTTCCGTCACCGGCTGTGGGTCCGGCTTATCCGCCTCGTCCGCAGCATTGCGCCACAGGAAAAACAGCACCGCCGCAGCCAGCACTGCAAGTACCGCGATGGCCGCGAAGACACCGGCCATCGCGCCACCGCCGCCGCCTTTCTTCTTGCGCTTTTCCGGTTGGTCCGGATCATAGTTCGACGGCACCGGCTCGTACTCGTGCTGCTGCGCGTATTGCTGGTCATATGCCTGCCCGGCCGGCTGCTGATAGTTCTGGCCATAGCTTTGCTGCTGGCCGTAGCCCTGCTGATAGCCAGCGGCCGCATCGAATTGACGAGTTTCATTCTGCGGCTGCTGCTCGCCCGGGAAGTACTGCTTCGGGTGCTCGCGGCGCGCTTGGTCGCGGCTGGGGCCGGCGGCATTATCGGGCACGCGGCCAATCTGGCGCGTGGCATCATCCGCCGGGCTGGACCAGCTGCGGGTTTCATTATTATCGCCATGAGGGCCTTTAGTAGTCATACTCTCTACCTCTACCCCATTTTGCTGTGAGATCCCAGAGAGGTCTCCCACAGCTAACAGGGAAGCCGCGGCTCGCCGCTTAGTGCGCTTGGCGTGCGCTCAAGGCGCGGCCGGTGGCGGTGTCTTCTGCGGCAACCTGTGCCGGGGTGGCATCCGCGATGATGCGGCCGCCATCTTCGCCAGCGCCCGGGCCCATCTCGATGATGCGGTCCGCATTCGCCATGACCGAAAGATCATGCTCGACGACGATTACCGTATGGCCCGCATCCGCCAGCTTGTGCAGCTCGGTATTGAGCAGGTCGATGTCGGCTGGGTGCAGGCCCGTGGTGGGCTCGTCCAGCAGGTAGACCGTGTGGCCGCGACGCGAGTTGCGGGAGCGCTGCAGCTCCGTGGCCAGCTTGATGCGCTGGGCCTCGCCGCCGGACAGCTCCGGCGCGCCCTGGCCCAGGCGGAGGTAGCCCAAGCCGACTGCCTGCAGCGTGGCGATGGCGCGGTAAATCTTTTCTTCCTCGGCAAAGACCTCCGCGGCCTCATCCACGGTGAGCTCCAAGATGTCCGCGATGGTGCGGCCCTGCCAGGTCACCTCCAAGGTCTCGTCGTTGAAGCGAGCGCCGCCGCACTCTGGACAGGTGGTGTACGAGCCTGGCAAGAAGACCAGCTCCACCTCGATCTTGCCCGCGCCACCGCAGGTGGGGCACTGGCCTTGCTTTACGTTGTAAGAAAAGCGCGAGACCGTCCACTTGCGCTGCTTGGCCTCATCGGTGGAGGCGAAGAGCTTGCGAACGTTATCGAAAAGCCCGGTATAGGTTGCCAGTGTGGAACGCGGGGTGCGGCCGATGGGCTTCTGGGTAATCTGCACGACGCGCTTTACTCGGTCAAAGCCCTCCGTGCTTTCTACGGACCAGCCCTTGTCCTCGGTCTCCTCCTCATCGGAAACGGCCGTGGCGGACTGGCGCAGCAGGCCAGCCAGCACCGTGCTGACCAGGGTGGATTTACCCGAACCGGAGACACCGGCGACTGCCGTGAATTGACCCAAGCCAAAGTCCACATCCAGGTTGTCGATGCTGCGTGCGTTGATGCCGCGCAGGGCGAGGTGGGAGGAGGGGGTGCGGGGGTCGTCGGCAAGCGCGAGCGTGCGGTGAGCCAGCGCATTGGCGGTAGGGGTGTCCGCGTCATAGTCTGCAACCGGGCCCGAATAGACCACGTTGCCGCCGCGCTCGCCCGCCAGCGGTCCGACGTCAACGAGCCAATCCGCCTGCGCGACCAAATCCATGTCATGCTCCACCAAGAGCACGGAGTTGCCGGCCGCGATGAAACGGCGGCACATATCCATGACCGCGTCGCGCTCATCGGGGTGCAGGCCGGCCGAGGGCTCGTCGAGCACATAGGCCACGCCAAAGAGACCAGAGCGCAGCTGCGCTGCCAACCGGATGCGCTGCATCTCGCCACCGGACAGGCTCTGCGTCGGCCGATCCAGGCTGAGGTGCGCCAAGCCAAGCTCCAGCGCCGAGGTCAACGCGGGCAGAATCTGCCGCAGGAGCAAATCCTCGGCCGAATTCTCCTCCGGGTTCTGCTTGCTGAGCACCTCATGCACCTTATCCAGCGGCAGCGCGCCCAGCTCATCGATAGGCATGCCCGCATAGGTCACCTTCAGCGCGGCCGGGTTGAGGCGGCGGCCGCCACAGGTCTCGCACTCGCGGGATTCCATATAGGACAGGGTGCGTTTGCGCAGCGTATCCGATTGGGTCTCCGCCAGCGTCTTATTGAGGTAGCTGGCCACCGAGCGCCACGTGCCCTCATAATTGCGCTGAATCTGATCCTTGCCGCGTAGAGGCTTCACGGTGACGACGGGGCGCTCTTCCGTGAAGAGGATCCAGTCGCGGTCTTCTTGCGGCAGGTCCTGCCAGGGCGAATCCAGGTCATAGCCCAGATTCATCAGGATGTCGTGGAAGTTCTTGCCGGCCCAGGCACCGGGCCATGCCTGGATGGCGCCTTCCTCGATGGAGAGGGTGGGATCCGGGACCATGGAGTCCTCAGTCGGCTCGTGGACCACGCCCGTGCCGTGGCACTGCGGACACATGCCCTCCGGGGTATTCGGAGAAAAAGAATCCGAGTACAGGCCCTCCGGGTTATCACCGGCGCGCGAATAGAGCAGGCGCACGCTATTGGAGAGCGCGGAGACCGTGCCAACCGTAGAACGTGCACCGCCGCCGGAGGTGGATTGTTGCAGCGCGACCGTCGGCGGCAGGCCCTCTACCTGGCTGACCTGCGGGTCGACGGCCGAGCTAATGAGGCGGCGGGCGAAGGGCGCTACCGATTCGAGATAGCGGCGCTGGCCTTCGCCGTGGATCGTGCCGAATGCCAGCGAAGACTTGCCCGAACCAGACACACCTGTGACCGCAACGAGCTTGCCGCGGGGCATATCGACGTCGACGTTGCGCAGATTGTGCAGATGAGCATCGCGGACCTTGATAGTAGACATGTCCTCTAGCGTACGCACAGGTGACGGGCTGGGCAGCTTTAATCCTAATGGCAGTCTCCTTTAGCGATTTACTGGTTTTCGTGCGCAGGCCACCGCTTTTCAACGATTTCGTCCATACATATCGCGAAAATCGTCGACGATTTAGGTGTTTTAGATGGACGAAATCGTTGAAACGAGGAAATCGGAACCTTCCTGGAAGATTTCCAGTCCAATGAGTCATGTGGACGAGAAATGAATTACTAGTTTTAGGCCTTACTGACTATCAAATCCGCAGCAGGGTTAGTGAGGGAACGCTGTTACGCTTGCGGCGCAATTGTTACGTCGCGGCGGAGACGAGTACGAAGGATAAGCTCGCCGCGGTGGCGCAGCTTTATCCGGATGCGGTATTTACAGGGACGGCGGCGCTCGCGGCGTACGGCTTTTGTGAGGTGCAGCTGCCGGCAACGATTCGGGTGGATAACAATTGCCGGACACATGCGAATGAGCTGGTGCGTACTGTGAGGTCGCGGCCGGTGCCGGTAAATCGGGTTAAGGGCGTAAAGATGGCGTTGCCCGCGCAGGCAGTTGCAGATGCGCTGAGCTTCGAGCGCTGTGGCGAGTGGCTGCTCAAAGAGGCACTGGCGCAGGCATACCGCGGGCTCAACGGAAGAGGGAGGTTCGCGGCCGATTTAGAGATGGTGAGCAGCAAGGAAAAGGATGCAGTTCGCGAGTTGGCGGAGCAGGCACCGGTGGGGACGTCGTCGAAATGGGAGCAGCGGATGTTTCGCGAGATGCGGCGAGTGGGACTTAACCCCGTGCCGAATTTCCGGCTAGGACCATATACCTGGGATTTAGGCTTCGAAGCGGGAACGACGGTGGTGGACTTGGACTCGTTGTTCTATCACACGCCGGAGAATAATCACCGGGAATTCCTCATCGGGACATGGAAGACCAATCATGCGGTGCAACACGGATGGGCGCCATTGAAATTCACAGATGAATGCACCGACTACCACCTCAAGCTGGTGGTGGAGACGGTGCAAGAAACGGTGGCGCATCGGCGCAGTGTGCGCGGGCTAAAGAGCAGGCCGCAGAAGGTGCGCCGGGCACTGGCGACTCCGGCGTGGAGGTTTCACCAGAGCTTGCTCTAGGCCCTAGTCAGCAAGGTGCGATTCAGAAAGGTGCGGCCAGCAGGCACGAACGCGATCGAACCACCAGTCGCGACGATCGGCGGGGGCGGCGAGTGCGGCGAGGCGGTCTGGATCGGGGGCGAGGATATCGGCGGGAAGGTGGCCGTCGATAAGCGGGCGCGGGGCGGTGACATCCTCTTCGAAAAGGGAGCCGGTGGCAAGACCGGCGGCGGCCGGGGTGACGTCGATGTCCTCGTCGTCGTAGATGCGCGGAAGCGCGGCGACGGCTGCAAGGCCCATATTGATGCCAATGGAGGTATCGAGCGCGGAGGCCACTGTGATATCCATATGGCGCTGGCGCAGGTGTTGGGCCACCTCGAGGACGCGGCGCACGCCGCCGAGCGGGGCGGGCTTGACCACGGCAACATCTGCGGCCTGCAGCTCGGCGACGCGGTACGGGTCGGCGACCTTGCGAATGGATTCATCGGCGGCGACGCGCACAAAGAGACCCGCGCGCATAAGGCGGCCGCGGACCTGGGCGAGTTCCTCGGTGGTGGCGCAGGGCTGTTCCATATAATCCAGCGGCATCATCATCTGCGCGGCCTCGACCGCCTCATCGACGGTCCAGCCGCCGTTGGCGTCCACGCGCAGGATAGGGATATCGCCGCGTTGGGTGACGGCGTCGCGGACGGCGCGGACGCGAGCGGCGTCGTCGGCAAGCGTGTGCCCCTTCTCCGCTACCTTGATTTTGAAGGTGCGGCAGCCGGGGTAGCGCTCCACCACGGCCGGAACCTCGCTGGCGGGTACGGCTGGGATGGTGGCGTTGACCTCGATGGAATCGCGCACCGGCTCCGGGAAACCCTCGTAGGCGGCCTCGAGCCCGGCGCGCAGCCACGCGGCGGACTCGGCCGGGCCGTATTCCAGGAAGGGCGCGAACTCGCCCCAGCCGGCCGGGCCATCGATGAGCAAGGCTTCCCTGGTGGTAATGCCGCGGAAACGCACGGCGAGCGGGAGGGAGACTACGTGGGCGCGGTCGAGGACGTCATCGATATGCATGGCCTTCATGGTAGCGCCCGCTAGCCGTTGACCCCTCCCCCGCTCTGCGCTATTTTGGGAACCCATACCAATAGAGGAGGAATTATGCTGCTAGCTGAGGCATTGGCGGAGCGCGCCCAGGCACAGGAGCGCCTCAATAGCCTGCACGAGCGGCTGCTCACCGTGGCCCGCGTGCAGGAGGGCGATACCCCGGATGAGGATCCGCAGGCACTACTGCGCGAGCTCGACGGCGTGGCCGGGCGCATCGATGAGCTGGTGCAGGCCATCAATGCGACGAATATCGCCACCGCCTTTGATGAGAAGAGGAACTTGATGGAAGCCCTCGCGCTTCGCGACGGCCTCTTGCGCAAGCGCCGCATCTACCACGACCTAGCGCAGCGCGCGGGCACGCGCTCGGATCGTTATTCCCGCACCGAGATCAAGTTTGTCTCCACCATCCCGGTGGCGGAGCTGCGCAAGCGCGTCGATGATTTGTCTAAGCAGTACCGCGAGCTGGATACCCGCATCCAGCAGCTGAACTGGAATACCGAACTGAAAAACGGATAGTCATATCGCGCACTGCTTAAAGCGCGCGATGGTAGCCCACACACCTGCAGCGAGCAGGCCCCCACCCTGGAGGGGAAAATCCCGGGACTCAGGCCCCCTTTAGCGCTTTAAAGGGCGGGGAGTTCGAGTCTCCCCATGGCATGGAGTACCGCGCTGGTACGGCGTACACGGGTATTATGCGGGGCAACAACCTCGCAGTATCGCGTATTGATTATTACCAGCCTGCTGGGCAGCGTGTGTGGGTGAGGGTTGGGAATGGGGACTATTCTTCTTTTGCCACTAAGCTGGCCGTCATGAGCGAGCAGAAAAAATACAGCACCGATAATCCGTTCCGGCCGGAATTGTGGCATGCCGTAGAAGGTTTTGAGGACCTGACGGATATCACCTACCACCGGCTCAACGGCGAGGGCCGCAAGAACGGCATCGTGCGCATCGCCTTCGACCGCCCGGAGGTGCGCAATGCGTTTCGCCCGCATACCGTAGACGAGCTCTACCGCGCCCTCGACCACGCCCGCCGCACGCCGGATGTGGGCACGATTTTGCTCACCGGCAATGGCCCCTCCGAAAAGGACGGCGGCTGGGCGTTTTGTTCCGGCGGCGACCAGCGCATTCGCGGCCGCTCCGGATACCGATACGCCACCGAGCACGCCCACGATGATGCCACCGCGGATGAATCCACTGTGGACACCGCCCGCGAGAAGGTGGAGGGCGGCCGCCTGCATATCCTCGAGGTGCAACGCCTTATCCGCACCATGCCCAAGGTGGTCATCGCCGTGGTCAATGGTTGGGCGGCCGGCGGCGGACACTCGCTGCACGTGGTCTGCGATATGACGGTCGCCTCCCGCCAAGAAGCGCGCTTCAAGCAGACGGACGCGGACGTGGGATCCTTCGACGCCGGCTATGGCTCGGCGTACCTGGCCAAGATGGTGGGCCAGAAATTCGCCCGCGAAATCTTCTTCTTGGGCCGCACCTACGATGCCCAGCGGATGTATGAGATGGGCGCGGTCAATGAGGTTGTCGATCACGCCGACTTGGAAGACGCCGCAATCCAGATGGGCCGCGAAATCAACGGCAAGTCCCCAACAGCCCAGCGCATGCTGAAGTTCGCTTTCAACCTGACCGATGACGGCCTCATGGGCCAGCAGGTCTTCGCCGGCGAGGCGACCCGCCTGGCGTACATGACCGACGAGGCCGTCGAGGGCAAAGAAGCATTCCTCGAAAAGCGCGACCCGCAGTGGGAGCAGTTCCCGTATTACTACTAGCCAGGAGTTAGCACGATGTGGATTTTCGCCATCGGCTTGGCCACACTTGCACTGGCGGGCGTCATCGTCTCGCGAGTGTGGATGCTCAAGCGTATCAAGGATGCGCAGGACAGCGGGGAGCGTCCCTTCGATCAGGAGGACACCCCGCGCAATCCATACATGTAGCGGAGTAAATGGCGTGGGACGCCCTCGGACCGGAGTGAGACATCTCAAGCAATTGTGGACATGCCCATAGTTAATACTTAAAGTGTCGAACATGAAACTCTGCAACTCATTCGTCATGCTCGCAGCACGCGTCGCCCTGGGCGTAATTCTCATCGCCCAGGGCTGGCAAAAGTTCTCCGAATGGACCGTCGCCGTCGCGGGCCTGATGCTCGCCGCCGGCCCCGGCATACGCTCCCTGGATCAGCTCCCCTTCAGCAAAAAGGCAAAAGTAGCCAAATAAGGCCACCGCTTCCTAGCCTCTCACTTCACTCATTGAAGTGAGAGGCATTTTTAAATTTTGGCAGCTTAAGGAAGAGATAGGACCACCTAAGTTCATTACGTTGAACAATCTAGTTCAAGGGTGCTAGTGTTTGTTGAGTTCACTTCTCCTAATGCAAAGGAAGTTCATTATGAGCTCAAATCACAGCACCCCACGCCGGCCCCTACAGCGCATTCTCGCAGGCACCTGCGCCCTCGCACTCGGCGCCAGCCTCGCCGCTTGCAGCGCCTCGAAGGAATCCATCGACGCTGCAAAGCCGAAGGACGGCGACACCGTCAAGGCCGTGGCCACGACTACCCAGATCTGCGACTACCTCACCCAGGTAGCCGCCGGCGGCCTCAAGCTCCACAAGGTCGACTCCCAGGGTGCGGAGACCAACTCCGGCGAGGGCCCAGTGACCCTCGACCTCACCTGTTTGCTCGCCCCCAACGCCAGCGCCCACGAGCACGAGATGACCCCACAGCAGATGCAGGCGCTCTCCCAGGCCGACTACATGTTCGTCAACGGAGTCGACCTCGAGCACTTCCTCGACCAAGCCGTGGACTCCTCCGGCTTCCACGGCGTCATGGCCGTGACCTCGGGCGTCAAGAGCGAAGGTATGGGCGATGGCAACGGCAAGTACACCATCGACGAGGGCATCGAGCACGTGAGCCCGCGCCCGTGGCCTTTCCCGGGGGAGGACGGCGAGGCCCCAGAATTCAAGTACGACCCGCACGTGTGGACCTCCCCGAAGCAGGCCAAGATTCAGGTCGACAACATCGTCAACACGTTGTCCCAGGCCTCCCCGCAGGCCAAGGACGCCTTCACCGCCGCCGGCAAGAAGTACACCGACCAGTTGGAGGACCTCGACAAGTGGGCCAGCGATTCCATGTCCGCAGTTCCTGAGCAAGACCGCGTGCTCTTCTCTTCCCACGACGCCTTCGGCTACTTCTCAAACGCATACGGCGTGAAGTTCATCGGCTCCGCACTGTCTGACTTCAACAACCAGCAGGACGCCACCTCGCGCCACATCGACGAGCAGGCAAAGCAGGTCCGCGAGTCCGGTGCCAAGGCCATCTTTGCGGAGAATTCCAACAGCTCGAAGTCCATCGAGGCCATCGCCCGCGCCGCAGGCGTCAAGGCGGTTACATCCGACGACGCTTTGTACGGCGACTCGCTAGGTGTGCCAGGCAGTGAGGGCGAGACCTACATCGGATCCATCGTCCACAACATCAACACCCTGGTCAGCGCCTGGGACTCCGAACAGCAACCGTTGCCGGAATCGCTGCAGGCATTCGACGTCGCCAAGCGCAAGTAGCTCTATATGTCTTCCCCATTAATCACTCTGCGCAATGCCACCTGCGGCTATGGCGCCCGGGATATCCTCACCGACGTTGATCTTGAGATCCGCGCGAGCGAGGCCGTGGCGCTCCTGGGGGCCAACGGCGCGGGCAAGTCTACGCTGCTCAAGGCAATCACTGGCCTGGCTGCCTTGCGCGGCATGGCCACCATCGACGCCTCGCTCGGCTACGTCCCGCAGTACCAAGACTCCGACCTGAGTTTTCCCGTCACGGCTTACAAGGTCGTGGAAATGGGCCTTTTGCCATCAGTGAGCTGGTGGCATAGGTGCACGAGCATGCGTAGCTATCGCGGCCATGTACTCAATGCCCTGCGAGAAGTGGGGATGGAGCACCTCGCCGAGACGCGGTTTGGCCAGCTCTCGGGAGGGCAGCGCCAGCGCGTGCTCATCGCGCGCGCGTTGGTTTCGGCCCCGGAGCTGGTGCTTCTCGACGAACCCTTCAACGGGCTTGATCAAGAAAGCCGCCGAATCCTGATTCAGATCATTGCGGATCTCAAGGAAGCAGGAATCGCCCTGCTCGTCTCCACTCACGACCCCATCTTGGCGCAGCACACCTGCGACTGGGCGGCGTTTGTGCTCGACGGCAAGGTCCACACCATGGGAACCGAGGAAGCAGTGGAAACCTATATGGAGCAAGGTGCGCGACTGTAATGGAGCAGATTCTCTTCGCCCCGTACCTGCGCAATGCCTTCCTCTTCCTGCTGTGCCTATCGATTGTGGGGGCTGTCATTAGCGTCCTCGTTAATCTCCGCCGCATGGAATTTACGGTGGAAGCCCTCGTGCACTCGGTTTTTCCAGGCATCGTGGTAGGGCTCATCGTGGGCGGCATCCCGGGCATCGTGCCGGGTGCGGCCGCGGTGGCCACGGTGACGGTGCTGGTGCTGGCTTCTCTGGGTTCTGGGCGGCGCCAGTCAGCGCGGAAGCTGGATATAGAAGCCGGAACGGCCGTGGTGCTGACCTTCATGTACGGCATCGGCGTGGTCATCAGTTTGGCCTATGGCGACAAGTCCGGGCAGCTGGAGGCGCTCATGTTTGGCCGGCTTCTCGACGTCACGCAGTCCAGGCTGGCAACCTCCGTCACGCTCTGCGTGATTGCGGCACTGCTCATCCTGACAACCTGGCGCATGCAGATTCTCGTCGCTTTCGATACAGCAGCGGCCCGCGCCATGGGCGTCAACGTGGCGGCTTATGAGCTCATTGCGAATGTCGCGGTTGGCCTAATCGTGGTGGCGGCTAGCTCGGCAGTGGGTGTGTTGCTGGTTATCGGTTTTATTGTCATTCCAGGCCTCTCGGCGCGCTTGATCGCAGGATCCCCGCGCAGCATGTGCTTCTGGGCTGCGGGCTTGTCCACGCTGGCAGTGGTGGTGGGATTTGCCATCATGCTGTCCCAAACCGCGCACCAGATTTCGCCGCAGGCAATCGTCAGCTTGATGCTGGTTGTCACCGTGCCGCTAGCGGGCTTGAAGGGGGTATTTAGCTAATGGGACTGTCTCATCTTGATCCAGAGATCCTGCGGATGCCCCTCCTTGAGGCCATTGCTGTGGGATGTTTATCTGGCTTGGTTGGAACCTTGATGGTCATGGGCAAGCGCGTCTTTTTCGCCGAGAGCCTGTCGCACGGAATCTTCCCCGGCGCGGTGCTCGGCGTAGTGGTGGCCAACCTTCTGAGCTTGGATCTCTCCACGGGTTTGATGGTGGGCGCGGCACTGTTCTGCCTACCTTTGGCCTGGCTTATGCGGTGGTTGAGTACCGTCGAGGGCATTTCTTCGACCGCTGCCGCCGGCGTGACGCTCACCCTGGGATTTTCCCTGGGCATCTTGTTGCTGCGCTGGTTCCAACCGCTACCTATCCACGTGGATAGCTTTCTCGTGGGCTCGCTGACCACTGTCAATGCGCAGGATGTCTGGTTTGTCAGCGCCCTGGTGGTGGTCAGCCTTGGCGTGCTGGTAGCATTTCGCCGGACGTTGGTCTCCTTCTACTTCGACCAGACGTCCTTCCGCGCACAAGGTGGAAATCCCGGCTGCTATGACTTGCTTACCCTCACGCTTATCAGCGTGACCATGGTGGTGGTGATTCCCGCGGTGGGCACTATCTTGTCCCTGGCGCTGCTGGTAGCCCCGGCGGCGGCGTTGCAGCCGTGGATCAAGCGCCCGACCCAGCTCATGCTCGGTGCCGGTATCGCGGGCATTGCGCTGGCATGCGGCGGGCTCTGGCTGGCGGCCGCACTCAGTTTGTCGGCGGGCGGCTGCATCGCGGTGCTGGCGGGTGTGTTCTATTTGCTCAGCATGGGGCTGCGGGCCTTGCTCTAAACGCCCGGCGCGCCGCCTCCCGGGACGAGCGATATGCCCGGGTAACCTGATTATTCGTGACTCATATCCTCGCCCCACTCCCAGTCGATCCCCGCAATCCCGCAGGAATTTTGGATGACCTCGAGAAGGCCATCGCTGGGCAGACCACGCTCTTACCCCTTCCCGCAGCGGACCGCACGCGGACGGAATTGCTGCGCAACCACATGCGCGCGGGCGAATCGATTGCTGAGGACATTGCTTTGGTGGTGTCCACCTCGGGTTCCACGGGCACACCGAAGGGTGCGCAGCTAAGCCCGCTTAACCTGGTGGCGAGTGCGGATGCCACCCATTCTTTCCTGGGTGGCCCCGGCCAATGGCTACTGGCCATGCCCGCCCACCACATCGCGGGCATCCAGGTGCTCGTGCGTTCGTTGGTGGCGGGTGTGGAGCCACTGTGCCTCGACCTGTCCCAAGGCTTTAACATCACCGAGTTCGCCCGCGCAGCAGAAGAACTCGCCCACACCGAGGACCGCATGTACACCGCGCTCACACCGATGCAGCTGCACAAGGCACTCGATTCGCTGGACGGCATCCAAGCACTGCGCCGTTTCAACTCCATCCTGGTAGGTGGAGCAGCGCCACATCCCCAGCTATTGGAATCTGCGCGCAAGCTCGACATCACCGTGGTAACCACCTATGGCTCCTCGGAGACTGCGGGCGGTTGCGTCTACAACGGCACTCCCCTACCCGGCACCGAGGTGCGCATCGGGGAAGATAACCGCATTTTCCTGGGCGGGCCGACCATTGCGCAGGGCTACCGCAATGTGGAATCGCGCGACTTCGTCGGTGGCTGGTTCGCAACTTCCGACGCCGGGGAGCTCGACGCCCACGGTCAACTCACCGTCACTGGACGTCTGGACAGCATCATCAACTCGGGCGGGTTGAAGTTGCACCCAGAACAACTGGAACAGCTCTTGTTGCAGGTACCGGGCGTCGACAGTGTATGCGTGGTGGGCATCCCTGATCCACGTCTTGGCCAGATGATCGCCGCAGCTTACACCGGCTGGGCCTCGCGCACCGACATCCTCGAAGCGCTCGATGACCTGCCTCGGTGGCAGATTCCGCGCGAGATTATCCGCATTGCTGAGATGCCGCTGACCGGCCCCGGCAAGGTGGACCGTCGTGGTGTCGCAGGGCTCTTTAAGAACTGATTAGACTTCGTTAGCGCGCACCGTCACGTCGGCGGCCGCGACTTCCGCAAGAGAGAACTCCTCGTCCCCTGCGTGCAGGTTGAGCAGGCCCGCAACGCGGGAATCGACTACGACCTCGACGCCCAGGCCGACGCCATGGCTGTCGAGGTAGCGCAACAGCTCGGTGTCTCCGTCGCATACCCGCTCGATGGTGACAGGGGTGTGAAGGGGGACGTCGTCAAGCGTGAGCGTGCCAAGGTCCTCGATGCTGCCCTGCGCGTCGGGGATGGGATCGCCGTGGGGATCGCGCTGAGGATGGCCCAGGTGCTGATCGAGTCGATCGATGAAGCGATCGGAGCATGCATGCTCGAGGAGATCGGCATCCTCGTGAACCTCGTCCCAGGTGTACCCCAGCTCTTTGACCAAGAAGGTCTCGAGGAGACGATGGCGGCGGACCATGCCCATGGACAGTGCCTGGCCCTCTGGGGTCAGCGAAACGCCAGCGTAGCGCTCATGTTCCACCAGCCCTTGGGCAACGAGACGCTTTACGGCTTCCGACGCCGTGGGCACCTTTTGGTTCAATCGCCCCGCCAGCTCCTTGAGAGCGATGGGCGCGCCGCCGGAGTGCTCGGAGAGGTCCCACAGGACTTTGAGGTAGTCCTGAGTACGTTCAGGGAGATCGCTTAAATGCATGACATTCATCGTAGTAAAGGCCTTGCCCCGCGAGCGATTCACATGATAACTTTAAGAAAGTTCAACGCATTGAACTTTTGTCACGGGTGTGGCCCACAGCCGTCCTTTCTTGGGTACGTACGACGCGCTTCCGCCATACCCGTGGCTTTTATATATCCGCCGTGTGCGTCCCTTGTGCACAGCATGCCCGCGGTGGCGTGGCACAATAACTGACATGTCACTTTCTGCCTATCCCGCAACTGCCAAAGACTGGCTCCAAGGCGCACGCCCGCACACGTGGGCTAATGCCTTCGCCCCAGTCATCGCTGGTACTGGTGCCGCAGCGGCTGCCGACGGCGCGCACTTCGGCCGCGCGCTTCTCGCCCTCGTGGTGGCGTGGGCGCTCATCATCGGTGTCAATTACGCCAACGATTACTCGGATGGCATCCGCGGCACCGACGACGACCGCACCGGTCCGCAGCGCCTCACCGGCGGCGGCTTGGCCCGCCCGGAGCACGTAAAGCTCGCCGCCTTCGCTGCCTTCGCCGTGGCCGGGATCGCCGGCATCGCGCTGTCCTTCGCGGCGCATGCGTGGTGGCTCATCCTCGTCGGCGCGCTATGCATCGCCGGCGCCTGGTTTTATACCGGCGGCAAGAACCCGTATGGCTACCGCGGGCTCGGCGAGGTCGCCGTGTTCGTCTTTTTCGGCCTCGTCGCCGTGCTCGGTACGGAATTTACCCAGGCCGGCAGGCTGTCGTGGTCGGGCCTCGCACTGGCCGTGGGCATCGGCGCGATGAGCTCCGGCGTCAACCTGGTCAACAATATCCGCGATATTCCTTCCGACGCCGAGACCGGCAAGATTACCCTCGCCGTGCGCCTCGGCAACGAGAAGGCGCGCCTGCTCTTTACGGTGCTGCTCCTGCTGCCATTCCTGCTGACCATCGGCATCGCCTTCGGCAGCTGGCTCGCGCTCGCTGGCTTGGTTTACTTCCCCTTCGCGCTGCGCGCCATCCGCACCGTCAACCGCGGCGCCCAAGGCCCAGAGCTTATCCCGGTGCTCGGCCTGACCGGCCGCGCGATGCTGCTGTGGGCCGTTATCGAGGCCGCCGCACTCATCATCGTCTAGTCCTGGGCGGCGCGGCCTTCCAGCTCCGCCTGAACCCAGCGCTTGTGGGCCTTGCGCTGGGCGGAGTACTCGGCCAGCGTCTGAGTGGCCTCGATGCGCCACTTTTTAAAGATCAGCATCGATAGCGGCAGCGCCACAAAGAGCGCCAGCAGCGCCGCGACGAGCACTGGAATGGGAAAACCGATGGCGATGGCCAAAATCTCGATCACCGCGGTCAAAGCGATAAAAAGCACTACGCGGGCGAGCCCGTACTTCCACAGCGCCGCGCGCGAACGGCGGCGCAGTTCTGGGTCCGGCTTGGGTGGCTCAGGGTTATGCGTCATGGGGGTTGATTGTACGCGGTGCAGGTAGAATCGCACGCATGGGCCGAATAATCCTCCTCCTACTCTTTGTCCTCGCCGCCTACCTCGTCTGGAAGGCCTTCGGGCCCTCGACATGGAAAAAGCGCGAGGTGGAACAACCCCGCGCTATCAAAGGCCCCGATGATGACGAGGAATTCCTCTGGAAACTGGAAAAGGAGCGCTTCAAGCAGCGCCGCGCACAGGAGGCAGAAGAAGAAAAGCGCCGCCAGCGCCGCAAACGCGACGCCGACGGCGAGAAGGACTAGGCTTCCTTCGGCACGAAGCGCATCTCTAGGCCTAAGGCCTCGGCCACTGCCGTGATCTTTTCCCACCGCACGCCCGCACCACCGTGCTCGATGGTGTGGAGGGTGGAGCGGGAGATACCGGCGGCGTCGGCAAGCTGCTGCTGCAAAATGCCCAACTCGCGGCGCCGCTCGGCAAATTGGGCGCCAAGGCCCAAAATCACGGCATTATCGCCGGCCGGCTTGCCCTGCTTATGGCGCGGGCTCGTATGCTCCGCCATCTAGTTCAGCCCCGCGTAGGAGTGCAGGCCGGAGACGACCATATTGATAAAGAACAGGTTGAAGACCATCAGCGCCATCGCCATGACATTGATCCACGGCGCAGCCTTGCGGAACGCCGGCGTCGCACGCGCGTGCAGGTAGGCGGCATAAAGAATCCAGGTAGCGAAAGACACGGTTTCCTTCGGGTCCCAGCCCCAGAAGCGGCCCCAAGCGGACTCGGCCCAGATGGCACCCAGGATGATGCCCAGGCCCAAGGTCGGCAGGGTAATAACAGCCAGGCGGTAGGCCAGCTGGTCAATCTTCGCGGCAGAAGGCAACGGGCGGGCTACAGCACCGAGGAGGCCATGCTCGGCATGCTTTGGCTGTGCCATACGCAAAAGAGTCAGCAGCGAGACAATGCCGGAGATAATACCGATGGACGCGCCCAAAGAAACCACGGTGACGTGGATGGGCAGCCAGTGCGACTGCAGCGCCGGCACCACCGGGGCGGACTCGGCATAGAGCTTGGTGGAGCCATAAAACATCAGCGCGAGGGTCGGGGTGAGCAGCCACGGCCACACGGTGCGCCATTCCTTGCGCTGCATGGCCATATTGCCCACCAGCAGCACACCGAAGCTCACCATCAGCACGTACTCGTACAGGTTGCCAAACGGGAAGCGGCCGGTAGCCAGGCCGCGCAGCACAATCGCCGCGGCGTGCAACGCAATGCCCACCCACATCAGCGCGCTGGTCATGCCGCCGAGCTTATCGGCCTTGCGCTCCTTTTCCTTCAGCTCATCGGCCGTGATTCCGGAAGAAGACTGGGCAACCTCGCCGGCATAGCTCTGCTTGTCGACGCCCCCAGCGCCCGCCCCCACCAAGACCTTCGCGGCCTCGGACTTCACGGCGCGGCGGCCCTCGATGATGCCCTGCATGCGTCCGTAATAGAACAGGGACATAAAGAGCGCGACGCAGTACACCACAAAGGCGGTCTGCACCGCGATATCCGAGAAATTAGACAGATTCTGATCGATCTGCATGCATGCTCCTAGCCTTCACACGTGCGGGGTAAGTGCTGATTACCTTACTCAGCGAAACGACCCAATCCAACTTTTGTTGGATCGGGCCGGGGCGCTAATCGTCGGTATAAAGTTCGTCTTCTTCGACCTCGTCTGGGTCGGGCAGCTCCAGCAGCGCGCGGTGCAGCTCGTGGAACTCCTCGGACCAGCCGGCGCGGTCGGTGCGGGCAAGCCCGCCCATTTCCACGTCGGTGCCGCCTGCCACATTCGGCCGCAGGCGGATGTAGACGCGGCGGCGCTTAATCACCAGCGATCCCACCAAAGAAATGAGCATCACCAGCGCGGAGGCCAGCACCCACTTCTGGAAAGGATCATAAGAGACCTGGTAGTTGGCGAACTCGCTGGCGCCGTCGAAGGTGATCTTCGTGCCATCGTCCAGGGTGACATCCTCGCCCTGGTTGAGGTTCACGCGGTCAATCTTTTGCAGCTGGCCGGACTGCACCAGGTTCGGGTCCAGCGAGAAGAAGGACTGCGGGGTGCCGGTGTCCAGGCCGGCATCGCCGCGGTAGATATCGATGGCCATCGCCGGATCCTGCAGCCCGGGGTATGCGGACTGCAGCAGCTTGCCGTTCTCGCCGGACCACTCGGCCGTGGGCGCGAAGAGGCCCTGGATGGCGATCTGGTTCTGGCGGCGGTCATAGAGATCCGGGTGCATGCCGGCCGGTGGGTCAAAGCGCATCGCACCAGAAGACAGGAAGAAGGTCGTGTCATTCGGCTGGAACTGAATGGTCTGGGTGCGCTTTTCGCCATTGGGCCATTCCACCGTGACCGTCGGTGCGTAGCCGTGGCCCTGCAAGTAGACGCGGTTGTGCGCTAGGCGCAGCGGGTGGTTGACCTTAAGCTCATAATCCTTCCACTCGGAGTCATCCTTGTAGATGTCTTCGTCCTCCGCGTAGGAAACGTTGGAGGTAAACATTTCCGCCTGGCCGTTGGGCAGGTATTCGGCCGCGAAGTCATGAGCGATGAGGCAGAAGGGGTGGAGACCGGTGCCGTCGAAAAGCGGGCCGGCGCGGAAGGAGTCAAAGTTTGACGTGGAGGTATTACAGAACTCCGTGGACTGGTCCAGGGTCTGGCCGCCGCCCTGCGAGCCGGACTCGGTGACCACGATGACCTGGCCCTCATAGTTGACCAAGCGGCCGGCGGCGACGGTAACCAAGATGGCCACCAGCGCCACGTGGAAAATGAGATTCGCCAGTTCGCGGCCGTAGCCGCGCTCTGCGGAAAAGGTGTGCACGCCGGCTCGGTCTTCTTCGGGGGAGTACTCGGCCACGCGCCACTTCTTCAGGCGCTTTTTAATTTCCGCGGATAGCTCTTCCTCGCTCTTATCCGAGTGCCCCTCGGCCGCCAGCGGCAGCTTGTGGAGGTACTTCGGCGCGCGCGTTGGCGGGGTCTTCCACGCCTTGTAGTGATCCCAGGAGCGCGGCAGGATGCAGCCCACCAGGGAAATGGCCAAGAGGATGAAGATGGCCTGGAACCAGACGGACGAAAAGACGTCGAAAAGCTGCAGCTTGTCGTAGATCTTCGCCACGTTGCCGTTGGACTCGATGAAGTCCTGCACGTTCTGCTCGTTGAGGTCGCGCTGCGGCAGCAAGGAACCGGGAATCGCGGCCAGCGCCAGCAAGAAAAGCAGCGCCAGCGCCGTGCGCATGCTGGTCAGCCAATGCCAGGCTTTGCGGAAATATTTCACGTCTCTCCTAAATCAGGGTTGCGCCAAAGTTGCCGGTCCACTGGCGGATGAGGCTAATAAACTCGCCCCACAGACCGGTTACCAGGGCCAGGCCGACGAGGATCATGGCCACGCCGCCGATGACCTGGATGGTATGCGAGTGCTTACGGGCCCACGAAATCGAACGCATCGCCCGCGCGGAGCCCAGCGCCACCAGCAGGAACGGCAGGCCCAAGCCCAGGCAATAAAAGATGATGAGCAGCACGCCGCGCGCGGCCGTCATGCCTTCGGTGCCGGCCGATACGGAAATAATGGCGGTCAGCGTTGGGCCCAGGCACGGCGTCCAGCCCAGCGCGAAAATCCCGCCCAGCAGCGGCGCGCCCAGCCAGGTGGTCCAGCGCTTCGGTGCCATGCGGGTGTCTTTTTGCAGCGCCGGGATCGCGCCGAGGAAAACCACACCCATCAGGATGGTCACGCCGCCGCCTACCCGCATGAGCGTCTCCTCATTGAGCCGGAGCGCGGAAATCGCGCCGAATACGGAGACCGTCGCCAGCAGGAAAACCACGGTAAAGCCCAGGATGAACAAGGCGGCGGCCAGTACCACGGCCCATTGCCTACGCTTGCCGACGCCCACCCCCAACTCACCGTCAAACGTAACCTCGCCGCCCACTACGCCGGCTAGGTAGGAAATATAGCCGGGCACCAGTGGGATCACGCACGGGCTAGCGAAACTCACCAGCCCCGCCACGGCGGCCGCGAGCAGGCCCAGAATCAGTGGGCCGGAGGTCGCGGCCTCGGCAAAGGAGTTGCCGATGCTCGCTGCGTTGTCCATTTATTCCTTTTCTAGTTTGTCCACTACGTCCATCACATCTTGGGCGGTGATGGACCGCAAAAAGACCGTAGCCGGGCGGTGCTGTTTATCCAAGACGATGGTGGTCGGGACCACGGAGGTGGGCACGCCGCCCAAGGCCGCCGCGGTCTTAAACGGTGGATCGTAGATGGAGGGATACTCCAGACCGTTATCTTCGAGGAAGTCATTGGACACCTGCGGGTTATAGTCGCGCACATTGATGCCCAGGACCGTACCGATCTGGCGTTTTTGCAGCTCGGAGTGGACCTCTTGGAGGTCATCGGCCTCGGCGCGGCACGGAGCGCACCACTGGCCCCAGGAGTTGAGCACGACGATTTCGCCCTCATAATCCTCCAGAGAAATGGTCTTATCCCTATCGCGCACATCCTCGCCGGAGAACGTGCGCAGCGGCTTGCGCTCGGATTCCTCGTAATTGATGACCTTTTCGCCGCCGGGCGTGATGAACTCGAAGTTTCCGCCGGTAGCAACCGCGTTTTGCGCGTTATCGGCGTCCTGCGAGCACCCGGCAAGCGGCAGCGCGATGGCTGCCGCCGCCAACACCGCGCCGACTGCGCGTCTGCGTTGTGCTGCCATTAAATCTCCTGGGCCGGCGAGGAGTAGAAGATGTCGGTGACCTGGTTATCCTCAAAAAGCAGGGAGGTAACCGAGGCCAAGTCGCATTCGCGGTTCCACGGCGCGTGCGGCAGGCGCTGGCCCAGCACGGTGCGCTGCACCATCACGATGGGCAACTGGTGGCTAACCAAGATCGCCTCGTGGCCGGCCGCGGCGGTGCGGGCGCGCTCGATGGAGCCCAGCATGCGCTCGGCAATCTGCTCATAGGGCTCGCCCCACGAGGGCTCCAGCGGGTTGACCAGCAGCGGCCAGCGGCGCGGGTTCCACAGCGCGGAACGCAGGCCCTTGGTGCGCAGGCCCTCGAAACGGTTGCCGGACTCGATGAGCGTCTTATCGACGTCCACGTCTAGCCCCGTTACCTGCGCAATCGGCCGCGCAGTTTCCTGGGTGCGCTGCAACGGCGAGGCCGCCAGGTAGGTCACGTCATGGTCGCGAAAGGATTCCGCGGTGCGCGCCGCCATGGAATGCCCGCGCGAGGACAGGTGATAGCCCGGGATGCGCCCGTAGAGGATCTTCTCCGGGTTGTGGACCTCGCCGTGGCGCACGAGGTGAACGATGGTGCGTGTCATGTCTCTCCTTGGTGTGCGGGACTTAATGTGCGGGACGCGCGGCGGCCGCTGCCTGGGCGGCGGGCTTGAGGGCGGCTTCGATGAGTTCAAAGTCGGCGTCGGTAAGAGCATCCGAGACAAACCAGGTCTCGAACGGGCTCGGCGCGACGTAGATGCCGTTATCCAGCAGGGCGTGGAAGAACGGGGTGAAGCGGAAGGTCTCGGCCGCCTGCATATCGGCAAAGTTGCGGCCCTCGCCCTCGGCAAAGCGGATGGAGAACATCGAAGACGCCCGCTGGATGTGGTGCGCTACGCCCTCGGCCGACAGTGCAGAAGAAATCATGCCGGTCAGGCGGTCCGCGTTGGCCTGTAGGCGCTCGTAGAGCGATTCATCGGCCAACTCCAAAGACTTCAGGCCGGAGGCCATGGCCACCGGGTTACCGGACAGCGTACCGGCCTGGTAGACCGGACCGTCCGGGGCGAGGTAGTCCATGACCTCGGCGCGGCCGCCGAAAGCAGCGGCCGGCAGGCCACCGGAGACGACCTTGCCAAAGGTCACCAGGTCCGCCGCCACGCCGTCGACGCCGTACCAGCCCTTATAGGAGGTGCGGAAGCCGGTCATGACCTCGTCGAGGATGAGGAGGGCGCCGTCGCTATGGGCGACGTCGGCAAGCGCGGCATTGAAACCCTCTTCTGGTGCCACGGTGCCCATGTTGCCGGCCGAAGCCTCCGCGATAATGCAGGCAATCTCGCCCGGGTGCTGCGCAAATGCCTCGCGCACGGCCTCGATATCGTTATAAGGAACGACGATGGTATCGGCCGCCGTCGCGCCCGTAACGCCCGGGGAATCCGGCAGCGCAAAGGTCGCCACACCGGAGCCGGCCGAGGCCAACAGCGCATCCACATGGCCGTGGTAGCAACCCTCGAACTTCAGCACCTTGGCGCGGCCGGTGTAGCCGCGGGCCAGGCGCACCGCAGACATGGTGGCCTCGGTGCCGGAGTTGACCATGCGCACCTTATCGGCCGCGGTGCGCGACACAATGGCCTCCGCCAGCAAGGCCTCGCCCTCGGTGGGCGAGCCGAAGCTCAAGCCGCCCGCAGCGGCCTGCTGCACGGCCTCCACAATCTCTGGGTGCGCATTGCCGTGAATCATCGGGCCATAGGAGCTGACCAGGTCAACGTACTCGTTGCCGTCGGCATCCCACAGGCGCGAGCCCGCACCGCGCTCAATCACGCGGGCCTGGCCGCCCACGGAGCCAAACGCGCGCACCGGCGAGTTCACCCCGCCCGGAATCACCTTGGAGGAACGCTCAAACCACTGTTGCGACTGGGAAGTATTAGGCATGTCTGACATTCTAGCGATTCGCGCGCTATACAAAAGTTGGAGTGCGCGATTCACAGTCAGCCGCTAAACTTCGGGGCGTTGCACTTTTCAATTCGGGGGGATTTTCAATGCAGCGCACTCTCATTTTCGCCATCCTGGCCGCTTTCTGCCTCGCCGGTTGCGCTCAGCCCAGGCCCGAGCGGCCGCTGCCTACCTCGGTGGGTGCTACCCCGCTTGCCGACGCCCCCTCCTGGCAGCCCCCTCCCCGCCCACTCGCCCCGCGCGACCTTCCTCGGGAGGACAAGCCGGCCCCTCCCTCACCGCCGGCCGAGCGGCCTTCGCCATCGACCGCGGCGCTGGCGCCTGAGTCTGGTTCGCACCCCGGCCCGACTGCCGCGCCTCAGCAGCGGCCCGCACCAGCGCCCGCACCCGCACCGCGTCCGCAACCTGCGGTGCCGGCCCCACGCCCACCTGCGCGGGACAAAAGCGGCCTGCCGAACCTGAATATTCCGCCGCACGAGGTGCGCGGGCGCATCGAGGACGCGGTGCCTGATGTGCCGGCAGTGCCCGCTATGCCCGCGCCCGCCCCACCACCTGCGCCGCCGCTGCCGCCTGCGCCGCGGATTCCGGGCCTCTAACTCACCGCTTTCAGCCCCACGATGCCGCCGATGATCATGGCGAGGAATAGCACCTTCCACACCGTGGCGGCCTCGTGTCCGGCGGCGAAAGAATAGATAACCGCCACCGACGCGCCAACGCCCGCCCACACCGCATAGGCCGTGCCCACCGGGATGCTGCGCATCGCCCACGCCAGCCCGCCCATGGAAATCGCGCAGGCCACGAGGAAAATAAGCGAGGGCCACAGGCGCGTAAAACCTGCGGACTTATCCAGCGCCGCCGCCCACACGGCCTCGAATGCGCCGGAGAAAATCAAGATAAACCACGCCATAACTGCTTCCTGGCCGTCTTGTCGCGTTTCCGGGTACGGCTCCCTCGTCCGGGGCTCGCGCAAGTCGCGGCGAACCTGCACCCAATGATGGCACACTAGGAAACCATGAAGATTGCATTTCTTGGAACTGGCCGCATGGGAACCGAACTAGCCCGCCGCCTGCTCAACGAGCAAGACGGCATCGAATTGACCGTCTGGAACCGCACCGCCGAGCGCGCCCAACCGCTGGCGGAGGAAGGCGCCGAGCTTGCCGCCTCGCCTACCGAGGCCGTAGCGAACGCTGAGGTCATTATTACCTCTCTCTTCGGGCCCGACGATGTCCGCGAGGTCGTCGTCGAGCCGCAGCTCATCCCCGCCGGCGTGACGTGGATTGACACCACCACCGTCTCGCCCAACGATGCCCGCGAGTTCGCCGCCGCCGTGGAAACCTACGTCCACGCCCCGGTCGTCGGCACGCTTGGCCCGGCCCGCGAGGGCAAGCTCGGCGTCTATGTGGGCACGCCTAACGACGCCCGCCGTGAGCAAGCCATGTCCCTCGCCGAGTCCTGGGCAGGCGAAGACAAGCTCATCGGAGTGGAGACGGCGGCCACGGCGGCCATCGGAAAGCTGCTGGCAAACCTCGCGCTCGCCGTCACCGCCGAGGGCCTGCTCGAAGCCCTGCAGCTCGGCGAGTCCGAGGGCCTAGACTCCGAGGTGGTGCTGCAGATGCTCGATATCACCGGCCTGTCCTTCATCGCCAATATGAAGGCGCCGTTTATCACCGGCGAGCGCAATACCGACCCGGGCGATTTCACCGTCGACGCCCTGGCCAAGGACGCCAAGCTCATGGAGATGACCTCCACCAAGCCACTGCCCGCCCTGACCGCCGCCATCGGCCGCTTCGAGGAAATGCAGGCCATGGGCCACGGTGATCAGGACTTCTCCTCCATCTTCGTCTTCCGCAATAAGGGCTAGTTATCCACAGGCCTGCCGGGCATGCGGGCCGAAATTCGCCCTGTGGGCCCTAGTTATCCACAGGTTCGCGCGCTCGCCCTCGCACAGGTTGCGCGCCGTAGCTTAGGCTGCGGGGCATGACAGCTCTTCAGACCTATCTCGCGGCCCTGGCGCCCGGCATCGACATCGTTGCCGGGTGCGCCGGTATGTCTGAAGACCAGCTGCGCGCTGCCGGTGCGCCCAATAAAACGGCCCGCACTTTGCTCACGCTTGCCGACGCCCTCTTTGCCCCCACCTCCTTTACCCGCTTGCAGCGCCAGGCGGTTACCGCAGCCCGCGACCGCGCCCACCCGCTGCCCACGCTGGAGGTAATCGAGCGCTACGCATCCCGCGCCAAGACCAAGCGCGATGCCTGGCGCCTGCGCGTGGAGCTGTGCCGCACCGCCGCCGATACCGATGAGATGGAAAAGCTGGCGCGCAAAAAGCTGCGCGAGCTCAATCCCCCAGCCCCGCCGCGCCCCGGCGTGCGCATCCGCCGCCGCAAGGACGCACCGTGGACCCTCGCGATTACCGGGCCCTCTTCGCTCATCGCGGACTTAGAATCCAGTCTGGATGAGGATGCTCCCCTCGACTCCGTAGCGGAGCTCTTCTCCCCTTCCGGCGCCTCACCGGCTGCCCGCCCGACCATTACGACCAACGCGATCATCACGCTCGACGAGCTTGACCGCATCATCGATGGCGACGGCGAGGAAATCACCATCCAGCTCACCAACGGTGCCCGCCTCACTGGCGCGGAACTCGTCTCGCGCACGCTGGCAGAGCGCGGCCTTATCACCCTCGTTCACCCCTTCGAGGGCGCGGTCAACCTCTACCGCACGGAGCGCATGGCCAGCGAAAAGCAGCGTCTCATGGCAGCCGCGGAAAATCCGGTATGCCCGTGGGCCGAATGCAACTATCCGGCCGATAAATGCCAGGTGCACCACTTGCGGGCGTGGCGGCACGGCGGCGATACCAATATGGCAAACCTCGCCACTTGTTGCCCGTACCACAACGGCGTCAACGACGATGACCCGAATGCCCCACCGGTGCGCGGGCGCCTCGTGCGACGCCGAGGCCGCGTGGTGTGGCAGCCGCCCTGGGCTGACACCGCGCCAGCACCGCCATCGTCCCTCTAGCCCCTAAACCGTCAGGCAGCAGGATGCCCTGCTGCCGCATTGGCATGCCCGCAGCTAGCGAGCGATACGAGCCGCAGCAGCGCGGGCATCCGCGATGACATTAGGTACGCCAACCCCGCCGGCCCAAGCGCCGGTGGCATCGATGCCCGGCGTCGCCGCGAGGGCACCGCGCGCACCGGCCACGGTTTCCAGGTGGCCAGCATCAAAGCGCGGCAAACCGCCGAACCAACGTTGGGTGAAAATCTCGGCAACGCCCGCGGCGCGGCCGTCGAAGCCGGTGAGCCGCTGAAGGTCGTCGAGAGCATAGTCCACCAGGTCGTCTTCCTCGGCGCGGACGATGGCGTCGTCGCCAAATCGGCCGAAAGAGGCGCGCACCAAAGCACCACCGCGCTCGGCCAAGTGCGGCCACTTGCGCGAGGACAGCGTGAAGGCCTTGGCGTGCACGTCGTCTTGGTCAGTGGCCACGAGGATGCCAGAGTTCTGCGGCAATGCGTTGCCGGCCGGGTCCGTGTCAGACTCGAACTTCAGGCCCACGACTGCCGACGCCGCTAGCTTCACGCTCTTCAACCGCTCCGCCGCCCGCGGGGACACCTTGGGCAGCAGGCGCGCTGCGGTCGGTGCCGGGGTGGCCACCAGTACGCGGTCAAAGGGAGCGGTATCTCCGGGTGCGCCGGCTAGGCGGAATTTCTCGCCTTCTCGAGTGATGCCGGAGATGAAGGTATCGAGGTAGATCTTGGCACGGGATTTATCGGCCAGCGCCTCGTAGAGTTCTGCGTAGCCGCCGCGGAAGGTCTGAAAGACGGGGCCGCCGTTGCTCGGCTTGGCCGCGCGGGCTTCTTCCAGCGAGCGGACCGCGGCCGAGAGGGTGACTGGGCCGCGCTCGGACAGCGCGTCGAGGGTCTCGGCCAGCGCTGGGATGGTCGCGCGTAACCCCAGGTCATCGGCCGAGCAAGAGTACACGCCGCCGAGGAGGGCGGAGATAACGTGGTCGACGAGGTCGTCGCCAAACTGCTGGCGCACCAAGCGGCCGACGGAGACGTCGCTGCCTGCCGTCCACTCGAAAGGCTCCTCGTTATCGATGCGGCGCGCAGTCTCGGCCGAGACCAAGTGAGCGACCGGCTCCGAGTGCGAAGGAATGCCCATCATCCCGCCGCGCGGTAGCGGCTTAAGCTCGCCGGAGTACACCAGCGAATGCAGGCCGGAGGGCTCAACCAAGCTCCCGCCTAGGCCGAGGGATTCGATGAATTCCACGGCATCGTGGCGGCGGGCGAGGAAGGCCTCGGCGCCCATGTCGGTGGGGCCGTCATTAAACGGCACGGAGTACAGCTTGCCGCCGATGCGGCCGGCGGCCTCGAAAACCTCAACGTCGTGGTCGCGCAGCTCGTAGGCGGCCGTCAAGCCCGCCAGACCGGCACCAATAATCGCAATACGCATTTAGCCCTCCTCGTGAATGATGGATACGGCGCGGGTGATGGCCTCCGCGTCGGTAGTTGGCAAGACCCCATGGCCGAGGTTCCAGATATGGCCGTCGATATCGCCGCGCTCGCGGGCCCGATCGACCTCGCCGCGGATGGTGCGCACGGCTTGGCGCACGGCGTCGTCGCCGGCAAAAAGCATGGCCGGGTCGAGGTTGCCCTGCAACACGCGGGCGCTCACGCGCTCGGCCGCGGCGTCCATCGGCACGCGATAATCGACGCCCATAACTTCCGACCCCGCCTCCGACATGGCCGGCAATAGCTCACCGGTGCCGACGCCGAAGTGGATGCGCGGGATATCCACGCCGGCCAGGATTTCCCGGGAGTACGGCAGCACGAACTCGCGGTAGTCGCGCTCGTTGAGGTAGCCGGCCCAGGAATCAAAGAGCTGCATGGCGTCAATGCCGGCGTCGACCTGCACCTGCAGGAAGCGGGTGATGGTCGGCACCAAGCGGCGCATGAGCAGGTGCCAGGTCTCCGGCTCTGCGTGCATGAGGGCCTTGGTGCGCTCGTGGTTCTTGGATGGCCCGCCCTCAACAAGGTAGCTGGCCAGCGTGAACGGCGCGCCAACGAAGCCGATGAGCGCTTGGGTTTCGGTGAGCTCGGCCAGGATGCGGGCGATACCTTCGGTAACTTCGGGGACGTCAGTCTCCAGCAGCGGCAGCTTGCCGACGTCCTCCCTACTCCGCACCGCCTGCTCCATCACCGGCCCACGACCGGGCACGATATCGACCTTGACGCCCGCCGCCTTGAGCGGGACGACGATATCGGAGAATAAAATGGCGGCGTCGACGTCGTGGCGGCGCACCGGCTGCAGTGTAATCTCGGCTAGCAGCTCCGGCATGAAGCAGGAATCGAGCATGCTAATCCCCTCGCGGGCGGCGCGGTACTCCGGCAGCGAGCGGCCGGCCTGGCGCATGAACCAGACTGGGGGTCGGGAGGGGGTGCGGCCGAGGGCGGCTTCGATAAGCGGGGCACGATTGAGTCGAGACATGCCCCAATTATGAATCAAAAGTTGGAGTGAGGGCTAATTAGCCACGCAAGCTGCGGTCCTTGATGAAGCGGTTGGACTGCGGCTGGAAAAGCAGCGCGAGGGCGACGATCAAGGTGATGGGGATAATCAGCAGCCCGAGCCCGCCGATGCCGAGCGCGAGGGCGGCGATATTGGTAAACAGCGCGAACGCGATGACCGCGGTGATGATGCGGCGCGCCCACTTGGACCCGCTGGCCAGCTGCGCCGCGAAGAGCGCAAGCAGGATGGCGCCGACGGCATTGGTCACCGCGACAAATAGGCGATTGGAATGGAGGTACTCCGCGACCTGCGCATTCTGTGGCTCCACCTGTGGCCCTCCCGAGCCGAAGATGCCCACCATGCCGCTCACCAGCATGATCACGGCGCTGACGACGAGCACCCAATAGGCCCAGCGCAGCTGTCGCGGCCACGCATCGAGGTTCTCCTTGGCGGAGGTGTTTCGGGCCGCCCGGTTATAGTCCCGGGGCCCGGGCCGCTCGGTATTATTCATCGCTTGTTCTCCCGGTCAGTGCGGCTGGCACCGTCGGCACGGTTGGTGCGGTCGGGGCGTTCGCGCTTGCCGCCGTCATGCTTGCCGCGCTGGTCATCCTTGGAGCGCTTGCGCTCTTCTTCGGCGCGCTTCTTCTCGCGCTGCGCTTGCTCGAGTTCTTTTTCCAGCTCGCGCATCTGCTCGAGTTCGCCGGTGTAGTCCAAGGTCTCGGCCCGCACGGAGAAAATCAGGCCGAGCACCGCCGCGACGCCGACGAGGATCTGCACCATGCCATCGGCGGCAAAGAGCCAATCGGGCACGTCCGCGCCGGCCGGGGTGACCATGAAGGCCAGCAGGATGCGGAATCCGAAGTACAGCGAGAAGGCAAACCACACGCGGCGCGAAGTACCGGCCCGCTTGCTGCGGTCAGCAAGGGACCGCAACAGAAAGGCCAGCAGCACAATAATCGCAAGCGAAATGGCCGCCGAAAGAGCGACGGAGCCGTAGGCGGCGGTGCGGAGGAAGGCGTCGGAAAGCTGAGCTTCATCCACGCCGGCCGGTGCGGACTTCGCCATCTCCTTGGCCTGCGACATGAGTACGTCGTGGTTGAGCAGCGTGAGCACCACGTTGAGCACCTGGTGCACGGCCTCGCCGCATAGCGCGCCCAGCCACAGCCACAGCATGTACGTCACGGACTCCGGCCGCTGCTGCTGCCGCGGCGGGCGTTGCGTGTGTGGCGGGCGCGGAGCAGGGGCGGGCGACGGGGGCGTAGCAGTCACAGGGGTCCTTTACTTGAGCAGGCGGGCGGCTTCGGTAGCGAAGTAGGTCAGAATCTGGCCGGCGCCGGCGCGCTTGAATGCGGTCAGCGACTCGAGCATGATGGCTTCGCCGTCGATCCACCCGTTGGCGGCCGCGGCCTTGACCATCGCGTACTCGCCGGAGACCTGGTAGACCGCGACCGGCACGGGAGAAGTCTCCGCCACGGCCGAGAGCACGTCCAGGTAGGGCAGGCCGGGCTTGACCATAACGAAGTCCGCGCCCTCTTCGATGTCGAGCTCGGCCTCGAGAAGGGACTCGCGGAAGTTGCGCGGATCCTGCTGGTAGGTGCGGCGATCGCCTTCGAGGGAGGAGCTGACGGCATCGCGGAACGGGCCGAAGAAGGCGGAGGCGTACTTGGCGGAATAGGCCATGATGGCCACGTCCTCGTGGCCGGCCTCGTCGAGATCGGCGCGGATGGCGGCAACCTGGCCGTCCATCATGCCCGACGGGGAGACGATCTGCGCGCCGGCGCGGGCTTGGGAGCGGGCCATGTCTTGGTAGAGCTTGACGGATTCGTCGTTAAGCACGCGGCCTTTGTCATCTAATACGCCGCAGTGGCCGTGGGAGGTGAACTCGTCGAGGCAGGTATCGGCCATAACGATGAGGTCATCGCCGAATTCCTCGTGCAGGCAGGAAATACCGCGGTTCAAAATGCCCTGCGGGTCCCAGGCGACGGAGCCGGTATCGTCCTTGTCCTCATCGAGCGGCACGCCGAAAAGGTCGATACACCCCACGCCGGCCTCCAACGCCTCTTCGGCCGCGCGGCGCAGGGAATCGAAGGTGTGCTGGTAGACGCCCGGCATGGAGGGAATCTCGCGCGGTGCGTCGAGGCCGTCCACGATGAACATGGGCAGAATCAGGTCCGAGGGGCGGACCTCGGTTTCGGCCACGAGGTTGCGCATCTGCGGGGTGGTGCGCAGGCGGCGTGGGCGGCGGGCTGGGAAGGTGCTCATTGGGTACTCCTTAGAGCGAGACTAAAACTTATGCCTTGTCGACCTTAGTAGCCTTCTTGCGCGAGCGGCGTTTCTTGCGCGGCGCGGGCAGGTTTCCGGCGGCGCGGAGGGCGGCGACGTGGTCTGCGAGGGCGTCGACAAGCGCGGGCACATCGGCGACTTCGGGCACGACATCGACGCGCAGGCCCATCTCTTCCGCGGCCGCTCTTGCCGACGGCCCGATACACGCAATGATCGTCCGCTGGTGCGGTTTGCCCGCAATGCCCACCAGATTGCGCACGGTGGACCCGGAGGTGAAGGCGACGGCGTCGAAGCCGCCGGTCTTGATCATGTCGCGGATCTCGGCCGAAGGCGGGGCGGCGCGGACGGTGCGGTAGGCCACGACGTCGTCGACCTCCCAGTCGAGGGCCTTGAGTCCGTCAACCAGGGTGTCGGCCGCGATATCGGCGCGCGGGAGCAGGACGCGGCCGACGGCGTCGATGTCTTCTACGAAGTTGGGGAAGACATCGAGCAGGCCCTCGGCGTTCTGCTTCTTCTTGTGCGGCAAAAGCTCTGGGACCATGCCCTTGGAGCGAATGGCGGCCGCGGTTTTGGTGCCCACGGCCGCGAGGTGGACGCCGGCGAAATCGCGGGCGTCGAGGCCGAGCTGGGCGATCTTGTCCCACACCGCGGTCACGGCGTTGACGGAGGTGAACACGATCCACTTATAGCGGCCCTCGACGATGCCCTTGATGGCGCGGTCCATCTGCGCCGGGTTGCGCGGCGGCTCGATGGAGATGGTGGGCACGTTTTGCGGGATGGCGCCGTAGCCGGCCAGACGCGCGGACATCGGGCCGGCCTGCTCCTTGGTACGCGGGACGAGCACGCGCCAGCCGTAAAGCGGGCGGTTTTCCCACCAGGAGTACTTGGTGCGGTCGTCGATGCTGCGGCCGAGAGTAACGACGAGCGGGCCGGTGAGGTCCGCGTCGAGCTTGCCCATGGTGCCCAGCGTGGTCTCGTAGGTGCGCTGCAGGCGGGTGGTGCCGTGGACGGTGACAAATGCCTCGGTCTCGGCCGGCATGCCGCGCTGCTGCAGCTCATCGGAGATGACCAGCAGGTCTTCCTTGGTGGCCTGCAGGACGATGGGCTGGGTGGCGTTGGCCAACGCGTCCCAATCGGCGCCGTCGGTGACGTCGGCCTCGGTATAGGTCGAGCCGAGGGCAATGCCGGCAAAGGACGGCACGGTAGACGGCAGGGACATGCCCGGCACTACCTGGAATTCCAGGCCGGCAGACGCCACGGCGTTAATCTCGGCCTTGATGGACTCGCGGTGCAGCGGGTTGCCGGTGACCAGGCGGATGACATCCTCGCCATCGGCCTCGACCAAGCACTCGCGCAGCTGGCCCACGATATCTTCGGCCGGCTCGTACAACACCGCGGCCGTTGGCGGCGCAGGGCGCGGCGGTTTGCGGCGTGCGCCCTTGGCTTTGGCATCGGCGCACATTTGGGCGTATTCGGCCTCGGCGGCGTCGAGAAGCTCCTGCGGAACGGGCAGCGCGGCGGCGACGGCATCGCGCACGCCCTGCATGACCTGCGGATCGGTCACGGCGATGGCACTATTTGCCAGAACCTCGCGGGCGCGCACGGTCAGCAGGTCGGGATTACCTGGACCAGCGCCCACAAAGACGATCTTGCCCAATTGGGTGTCTGGCGCGGCATTGCTCATAAAGTTCTTTTCTAAAATCGGGCGCGCGGCACCGCGCACGGACATGATCGCATGCGGTGTGGTTCCCCGCGCCGGCGGTGGGTGACACGGTCTTAACGGCCAAAATCCCAGGCCTTGCGTCCTGGGATGCCCTTAAAGGGGGCCGGATCATTGCGGAACAATGATCTGTGGTATCTACACCTTAAATTATTAGCGCCTAAAGGCGAAATTACTTGCCCAGCAGCTCGGCCGCGCCACCGGCGAAAAGCTCGTCCGAGATGCGCGCGCCAAGATCGGCGGCTTCGGCAGCGGAGCCGGAAGCGGTGGCGGTGAGCTGGCGGGATCCGTCGAGCGCGAAGACGCCGCCGCGCACGGTGAGCTGGTCGCCGTCCCAGCGCGAGGTGGCGGCCACCGGCGCGGTGCAGCCGGCCTCGAGGCGGGCCAGCACGGCACGCTCACCAGCAGCGGCGGCCGAGGCGCGGTCATCGACAATGGCGTCTAGGGCCGCGGCAGCCTCAGTACCGGCCACGGCCTCGATCGCGAGAGCACCCTGGGCCGGCGCCGGCATGAAGACGGAAGGCTCAAAGATTTCGGTGGCGCGGTCCGCATAGCCGCCGCGCAGCAGGCCGGCGTAGGCCAGCAGGACGGCGTCGAGCTCGCCGTCGGTGACCTTGGACATGCGGGTATCGATATTGCCGCGCAGCGGGCGAATCTCCAGGTCCGGGCGGAGGGCGGCGAGCTGGGAGATGCGGCGCGGGGCGGAGGTGCCCACGCGCGCGCCCTGCGGCAGCTGCTCCAGGCTCAGGCCATCGCGGGCGACGAGCGCCTCGCGGGAATCCTGACGCTGCGGCACGACGAGGCGGAAGCGATCATCGGGCGCGGTGGGCAGGTCCTTAAACGAGTGCACGGCAATATCGCATTCACCGGCATAGAGCGCCTCACGCAGCGCCTGGGTAAATACGCCGACGCCGATGCGCTCGACGGGCGCCATATTGACGTCGCCGGCGGTGGTCACGATGTGGAGTTGGGAGTCAAAGCCGGCGTCGATAAGCCAATCGCGCACATGACCCGCCTGGGTGGTGGCGAGCTTGGAGCCGCGGGTACCAATCTGAAACATTTAGGCCTCCTTTGCCATGGTGGGCAGTTCATTGACGGCCACGGACACACCGGAGCCTTCCAGCTGCAGGCCAAAGAGCTCCTGCAGGGCGTTTTCGCTGCTGACGCTGCTTTCCGACGCCGCCAGCTTCTTCGCCCTAACCGTCGGTTCATGCAGCAGTTTATCGGCCACACGCTTGAGCGCGCGCTGAACGTCCTCGAGCTGCTTGCCCGCGAGCTCGGGGTGCTTGTGCTGCAGGCGCGCGGCCTCGCACTCGACGAGATCGGCCGCGCGGCGGTGCAGGGCGCTTACGGCCGGGGCGACGTCGCGCACGCGCTGGGCCGAGGTATAGGCCGCCAGCTCTTCGTCGACGATGTGGCGGGCCTGCACGTGCGGGCTGGTCCCGGCCGCGACATCGGTATCGGCGGCCGAAAGCGACTTGCTCAGGCGCTCGATATTGACCAAATCCACGCCCTCGGACGCGGCGGCGGCATCTTCGATATCGCGCGGCAGGGAGAGATCGATGAGCATGAGATCGCGGCCGGCGGGGAGGTCGGCGGCCTCGATGGTGAAGTTATCGGCGCCGGTGGCGGAAATGGCAAGGTCGACGTCGGAAAGCGCGGCGGCGCGCTCGGAAAAGTCTACGACGCGGGTGGCAACGCCCGCCTCCTCGGCGTGGCTGGCCAGGCGCTCGGCGCGCTCGCGGGTGCGGTTGGCCAACACCAGCTCCTTAACCCCCAGCCGGCCGGCGTGGGTGGCGGCGAGGGACGCCATGGCGCCCGCACCAAGGATCAGCGCAGTCTTGCCGGTCAGGTCCCCGGCGTCGAGGCGCTGCAAGGCCTGGTCGAAGGCGAAAGACACCATGGAGGCGCCGGCCTCGTCGATATCGGTCTCGGAGTGCACGCGCTTGCCCGCCCGCAGCGCGGCCTGCGCCAGCGCGTGGATGCGCGGGCCGACCGTGCCCTGCTCGGAGGCGGACTGGTAGGCGCTGCGCACCTGGCCGATGATCTGCTGCTCGCCCACCACCATGGAATCTAGGCCGGAGGTCACGGACATGAGGTGCTCGGCCGCGGCGTCGGCATAACGCACATAGAGGTAGTTGCGCAGCTCCTGCTCGCCCACGCCCGAAACCTGGGTGAGCACGCGCACGACTTCCTGCACGCCAGCGTGGAAGGAGTTGGTGACGGTGTAGACCTCCATGCGGTTGCAGGTGGAGATAATCATGGCCTCTGAAAGTGGCTCGGCCGCCACGAGTTGCCCGCAGGCGGAATCCTGGACCGCACTATCCATGCTCAGCTTTTCCAGCAGCGCCACCGGCGCCGACTGGTGGGACATGCCCACAACGAGCACGCTCATGCACAACACTCCTCAACCCTTTGATTGATTTTAATCCTCCAAAAGACTACCCGTCGGTGTCGCGGATCCCGAATCAACCGGCTAGCTCGGCCGCTAACTCCTCGTTGTCTACTTCCCAGCAGGCAAACTCTTCGCCGTCGATAACCACAACGGGCACGCGGTCACCGAACTCCATGGCCAGCTCCGCGTCCTCATCCACGTTACGCACGGCAAGCTCCGCGCCTGCCCGCTTGACGACGGGGGTGATCTGCTCCCTCACGCGCGCGCAAGAACCGCAGGTGGTGCGCACCATGAGCTCGACGAGATGCTGGGACATATTCTCCTCACAAGGACGGCGGCGGTGGAAACCATTACTATGGACACGTTAGTCCACCCCGCGTTTGCGAAAGCTGTTTGTCTCACTCGTGTCCGCTACCACTCCCCCAGGGTTCCCCGAATCCCCCCGCGACTTCTTGGCCAATTGGACCGCCTCGCGCGGTAACCTGCGTAATTTCTTGGAGACCCAAGCGCTCGCCCCACTGGACGAGGAATCGCAGCGCACCGCCGGTGAGGCCGCGGCCGCCGCGGCGCTGGAGGAATTTGGGCTGGAGTTGGAGGATTTCGCCTCCGGCGTGGACTCGGTAACCGGCTCCTATGACGCGGCTGGCGCGCAGCGAATCACCGCCCAGGACCCGGACGTGCCGGTGGATGTGGGCGCGGCAGCGTTTTTCGACGTCGACAACACCCTCATCCAAGGCTCTTCCCTCGTGGAATTCGCCTTCGGCTTGGCGCGCAAGCGCTACTTCCGGCTTTCTGAAATCCTCCCGATTGCGTGGAAGCAGCTCAAGTTCCGCGTCTCCGGCAGCGAAAATGCCAAGGACGTGGCCGTCGGCCGCGCGCAGGCACTGGAGTTTGTCAAAGGCCGCAGCGTCGACGAGCTGGTGGAACTATGCGAAGAAATCGTGGACGCCTCTCTGGCCCGCCGCGCCTACCCCGGCACCACCCAGCTGGCAGAGATGCACCTAGCCGCCGGCCAGCAGGTATGGCTGGTGACGGCCACCCCGGTCCAGCTGGCGCAGGTGCTCGCCCGGCGCTTCGGGTTTACCGGCGCGCTCGGCACCGTCGCGGAGGTCAAGGACGGCAAGTTCACCGGCCGGCTGGTCGGCGATATCCTCCACGGGCCCGGCAAAAAGCACGCCGTGGCCGCGCTCGCGACCATCGAAGGCCTCGACCTCTCGCGCTGCACTGCGTATTCGGATTCCGCCAACGACGTGCCCATGTTGTCCATGGTCGGCACCGCCGTGGCCATTAACCCAGACCGCAAGCTGCGCGATATCGCTGGCGACCGCGGCTGGCTCGTGCGCGACTATCGCTCCGTGCGCCGCGCCATCCGCACCTATGGCCTGCCGGCGCTGGCCACCGCCGCCTTTTCCTATGGCGGCTGGCGCTACTACCGGCGGTAGCAAGGGCGGTAGGGGGCGCTGGGGGACGTCGGCAAGCATGCAAAAACCCTCCGCACAATGGCGGAGGGCAAGAAGCGGGCTGGGTTTACTTGCCCAGCTTACGACGCTGCACGCGGGTGCGGCGCAGCATCTTGCGGTGCTTCTTCTTGGACATGCGCTTGCGGCGCTTCTTAATGACGGAACCCATGGAGTCCTCACTTTCGTGTAGTACGTACTGTCAAACTTGTCAGCGCTAAAACGGCGAAGGTGCACTCTTGCCGCCGTGGCCACACGGACCGCGGGCCACATCAGCGAGCCGACACGAATGCACACCATCTTACCCAGCACCCAGCCCGTGACCAAAAAGGGCCCGCGACAACAACAGTGAGAAACAACAGCGCCCACCACCGCTGGCCACGAGGGCCAACAGAGGTGGGCGCTGTCTGTGCGGCGCGAGCCTAGGCTCCGTAGACGGAAGCCTCCAGGTACTCGTTGACGGCAGACTCGTGAACGCGGAAGGAGCGTCCGACGCGAACAGCCGGCATCTCGCCTGCATGAACCAAACGGTAGACGGTCATCTTGGAGACGCGCATAATCTCGGCGACCTCCGCGATCGTCAGAAAGGTTCCCTTTTCTTCATTTGCCATATATATCTAACCCTTCAGCTCGTTACGCGCTGTAGGCTTCCCCTCCCACAGGACTTCACGCACGTGCTTGCCCTAGCCTATCGTGAAACATGTGACTAATGCGACCCAAGTGCCAAATTTTTTCACAGCATTCATTAGGGTTTCCCCTAAAAGCGCTGCTTAACACCCGCCCCAACACTCCCGGGTGGGTACACCCCCACCACGGGGAGGTCGCACACGGCGGCGCTAGCCGAGCTCCTTGGCCTTATCGGAGCAGGCCTCTGCCGCGCGGTAGAACGCGCCGCGCAAGCCGGACTCCTCCAGCTCGCGGACGGCGGCGGCGGTGGTGCCGCCCGGCGAGGTTACGCCAGCGCGCAGCTGGGTGGCCGAGCGGCCGGAGCTAGCCAGCATCTCACCAGAGCCGGCTGCGGCCTGGGCGGCAAGCTTCTCGGCGACGTCGCGGGGAAGGCCGAGCTGTACGCCGGCGTCGACAAGCGCTTCTGCTACAAGGAAGAAGTAGGCCGGGGAGGAACCTGCCAGTGCGGTGGCGGCGTCGATATTCTTCTCCGGGATGACCGCTACCTCGCCGACGGCTTCCAGCAGCTCACGCACGCCATCCATCTGGGCCTCGCTCACGTGCTCACCGGCCGCGCAGGTGCACATGCCGCGGCGCACCAACATGGGGGTATTGGGCATAACGCGCACCACCGGCACGCCTTCGCCCGCCGCACCCTGCAGCTGCTCTAGCGTCAGGCCCGCGGCCATAGACACAACCACGGCATCCTTGGCCGGCTCAAGGTCTTCGAGCAGGTCCAGGATGGCGTAGGGCTTCACGCACGCGAAGATATAGTCCGCTCCGTCTACCGCCGCTGCATTATCGCTGGTGGTGGTGACGCCATAGGCATCCTGAAGTTCTTTACTACGGGATTCGGTGCGGTTGGTGACCGTGATATCAGAGCCTGCAAAGCCCGATGCTACGAGTCCCGAGGTCAAAGCCTCACCGATTTGTCCGCCGCCTAAAATTGCAATCTTTGTCATAGTCTCCACCATGCCAAAAATGCGGAACCCCGGCTACCACGTGGGGTAACCGGGGCGTCGACAAGCGGGGGCTTAGAGCATCACCAACAGCAGCGGGCCGAAGGTCAGGATAAGGCCAGTAAAGCCGGCCAGGAACATGGAGAATCCATCGCGCGCGGTGCGCAGGGCGTGCGTCACGCCCACCATAATTGCGGTGACGCACAGCGCGAGGATGGCGACGACCAGGCGCGGGAAGCTATCCCACAGAATCTCAAAGCCCTTGAAGATGACAATCGCCAGCAGGATGCCCGCGACAATCATCAGCAGGATGGACACTGGGTTGAGCTTCTCGTGCTCTTCCTCGATCCACTCTTCGTCGTCCTCGACCTTGGGAAGGTTGCCGGTTTCCTCTGCACTCTTAGCGACGCCCGCTTTCTTCGACGCCGGCACCGCCGCCGCAGCGGCCGCTCCAGCGCCAGCTGCCGCAGCTCCCGCTCCGGCCGCGTTTGCGCCCTTGTCGGCCTTCGGCTTTTCAGCAACGGGCTTCGCTGCGGTGGCCTTGTCCGCGCCGGCCTTGTCTGTGGTCGGCTTCTCCGCTGCGGCCTTCGCCGCCGCAGGCTTGGCGTCATCCGCCTTCGCCTTATCCACGCGCTGGATTACCGCGGTGTCATCGGCAGAAGGCTGCTTCTTCTTCGCCGCCTCCTGTGCCGCGCCGGCAGCGGCAGGCTTCTTTGCGGTGGACTGTGCAGCCGACGGGGCGGACGCAGCAGGCTTTGCGGCAGCCTTGGCTGCAGGCTTGTCGGTGGACTTCTTTGCGGAGTCGGCATCGGTCGCGTCGGCAGCCTTGGGGGCGCGGATGACAGGAGCGTCCTCGTCGATAGAGACGGAGGTGTGCTTGGCCTCGGCAGGCGAAGCTTCGACCTTCTTAAGATTGCCGGTTAACTCGGCAACGGAAATGCCGCCTTCATCGAGGCTGCGGCGGTGGCGGCGCGAACGCTTGTCATCCTTGCCGCCCTTCTCGCCGCGGGCCTTTTTATCGCGAGCCAGCAGCTCTGCCACGGTCAACTTGTTCTTGTCAGCCATGATCTCTTCCTATTCCAATCCCTTGTCGGTCCGGCGCAAAATGACGCCCTCACGCAGCGCCCATGGGCAGATTTCCAGCTTCTCGATGTCCAAGGCTCGCATGGATGCCTCGGCCACCAGAGCGCCGGCAACGATTTGGTGCGATCGGTTAGAACTTACACCTTCTAGGTCCGCTCTGTCTGCCGCAGTCATGCGAGAGATGAAGGAAATCAACTGGCGCAGACCCGGTGCAGTCAACGTGCGCTTGACGTATGGGCCGGCAGACGACGGGGCGGACCCCGTCAGGCGCGCCAGCGTGCGGAAGGTTTTGGAGGTACCCACGGCAAGGCCAGCGGGGCCCATAGCCTTCATCTGCTGGGCGGCGTCTTCCAGCTCCGCATCAATAAAATCGCGCAGCGCGCTTACCTTCTTTTTCTCCGGTGGGTCGGTGTCGAACCAGTTATGGGTCAACCGGCCAGCGCCCAGGTCGAGGGAGAAGGCAAGGTCGGGGTGCTCATCGGTACCGGTGGACAGCTCCAGCGAGCCGCCGCCGATGTCCAGGTTGGTAATGCGGCCGGCGGACCAGCCGTACCAGCGACGGGCGGAGAGGAAGGTCAGTTGGGCTTCTTCCACGCCGGAGAGGATCTGCAGGCGCACGCCGGTCTGCTTTTCCACCTCATCGAGCACGGCCTCCGAATTATGCGCAGAGCGCACCGCCGAGGTAGCAAAGGCGATAAATTCCGCGCAGCCCAGCTTATCGCCCAGCTCGCTCGCCTCCGCTACGGCGCTGACCAGCTTCTTTACACCCTTTTCATGGATGTTACCCTTCTTGTCCAGCTGTTCTACCAGCCGGAGCGGGGTCTTCCAATCGCTCATCGGAGTGGGCCGCCCGCCCGTCGCGGCATCGACCGCAACGAGGTGGACGGTATTGCTTCCGACGTCTAATACACCTAATCGCACACTAATAGCGTAGTAGGTCTACCGTGGTTAGGTGTGAATCGCCCAAAATCTGACACGGTATACCTAGGTTTTCCCGCGAGCTCGCCCGCGGCGGCGTCGATAAGAGCAGGCCGCGAAGAGGCCCCCGATTTCCCGCGGGAGTGGTTCGAATTTACCAACCCGAACGACCCACACCACGTCTTTTCCATCGACCTGACATGGGTGGAATCGCACTACAGCTGCCAATTTGGGACGTCGGCATGCCGTGGCATCGATAAGAGCCAGCCCGACGTGGGCTGCTGCGTGCATGGCGCCTATATGGCCGATGAGGAAGACCGCGACCAGCTTTACGACGCCGTCTCGCGCATGCCCGCCAAGTATTGGCAGCTGCGCCCAGCGGGGGTAGATGAGTTCCTCGCGCAGGACGCTACGGATGAGTTGGAGCCATGGCTGGAGTGGGACGAGCTCGACGGCGAGGACGGCGAACCGGAACCGGCGCTGAAGACCCCCATTGTGGATGGCGCGTGCATTTTTGCCAATCGCGCCGGCTGGGCAACGGGTACGGGCTGCGCGCTGCACCAGTGGGCGGTCGATACCGGCGAGGAGCTCACCGTGGTCAAACCCGAGGTATGCTGGCAGCTACCGCTGCGCCGATACGAGGATTATGAAGAGCGCCCGGATGGGCAGGAGATTTTGCGCACCCAGATTGGCGAGTATGACCGCCGCGGTTGGGGCAATGGCGGCGAAGACTTTGATTGGTATTGCTCGGCCGATGCCGCCTGCCACGCCAACCCGCTACCGATGTGGCAATCGCACGAGGACGAGCTGGTAGCGCTCATGGGCCGGGAGTCCTATGACATCCTGGCCGCGTACTGCAAGGCACGCGCCGCGGCGGCCGAGCACGGCGTCCAGCTCACGCAGCACCCGGCCAGCGTGAAGGCTGGGAGCCTGCAGGCAGGAGGCCAGCAGGCGGAGAGCTAGAGCTCGAATTTATAGCCCAGGCCGCGCACCGTAACCAGGTGCTTCGGGCGGGAGGGCTGCTCCTCGATCTTGGAGCGCAGGCGCTTGACGTGGACGTCGAGCGTCTTGGTGTCGCCAACATAATCGGCACCCCAGATGCGGTCAATGAGCTGGCCACGGGTGAGCACGCGGCCGGCGTTGCGCAGCAGGTACTCCAGGAGGTCGAACTCTTTAAGAGGCATAGATACCGGCTCATCCGCAACGGTAACGGTGTGGCGTTCCACGTCCATCTTGACGCGGCCGCCCTCGAGGATCTGCTCGGCTACTTCTTCCTCCGCCTCGGTATCGGCACCGGCGCCGGAATCGTGGCCGCGGCGCAGGACCGCGCGGATGCGCGCGATGAGCTCGCGGGAGGAATAAGGCTTGGTCACGTAATCATCGGCGCCCAGCTCGAGGCCGACGACCTTGTCGATCTCGGAATCGCGCGCGGTCACCATGATGACCGGCACGGACGATGTGGTGCGCAGCTGCTTGCATACCTCGGTGCCGGACATGCCGGGCAGCATGAGGTCTAGAAGGACGATATCGATGTCGTTAGCGGCAAACTTTTCCAGCGCGGTGGGGCCATCGTGCGCGATGATCGGCTCGAAGCCCTCCTTGCGGAGGAGAAATGCCAGCGGATCTGCCAGCGACTCTTCATCTTCAACGATGAGGATGGTGGTCATTGTGCTTTATCCTTTCGACGTGCTGCAACGCGTGCTACTGCACGCGGGAGCCCAGGCGCCGCCGCGTCGACGGCATCCTTTTTCTCATTATCCTTCATGCCAGCTTCCTGCGCTGGCTTTTCTTCCCTGTAGATGGGCAATTCGATGGTGAATGTAGAACCCGTACCGGGCCGGGACCACAGTTTGATGTTGCCGCCATGGTTGGCCACCACGTGTTTAACAATTGCTAATCCTAGGCCAGTGCCTCCGGTCTGCCGCGACCGGGCTTGGTCTACGCGGAAGAAGCGCTCGAAGACGCGCTTTTGATCATCCGGTGCGATACCGATTCCGCGGTCCGTGACGCGGATGAGCACGACCCCGCCATCCACCACTTTTTGGGAGACCGATACCGGCATCTTCTCCGGCGAATAGTTAATCGCGTTGGAGATGAGGTTAGATAGTGCGGTAACCAGCAGGGACCTATCTCCTTTGACCTGCACGCCGACGGAGGCGCCCCGATTAAGCTCGATGGAGCGAGCCTCCGCAGCCAGTTGGTTGCGCGAGAGCGCTTCCTCGATGAGGTCATCGACGGCCAACGGTTCCATCTCCGGCAGCGCCTCGGCGCCTTGCAGCTTGGACAAGGAAATAAGCTCGCTGACCATATCGGCCATGCGGTTGGCTTCCTTGTAAACCTTATTGCCAAAGTACTCCACGGTTTCCTGGTCACCGGGGTCTTGTAGCAAGGCCTCGGCCAGCAGGGCAATGCCGCCGACGGGCGTCTTGAGCTCGTGGGAGACGTTTGCCACGAAGTCGCGGCGGGCGGATTCCATGCGGACGTTTTCGCTCTCATCGGTGCCGTAGATGATGACAAAGCGGCCGTCGTTAAGCGTCAGCGGCTTAATGACCGCCTTGACCTGTGTGACGCGGTGGCCCGTGCGGCGCTTGGGAATGGCCAGGTCGACGGTGCGGGTCTCCTTATCCTCGAAGACCTCCTGCGCGGTCTGCCACACGTCCGGGTTCACGGCGCGATCATGCACCAGGGACATCTCGTGGGCGGCGGAATTAGACATGACGATTTCTTGGCTGCGGTCCAACACCGCCAGGGCCGTCGGCGAGCCTTGCACGGCCAAGTGCAGTACCTGGCTGACCGTCGTGACCTGGTTGGCCTCGGCATCGCTGGCTTGGCGGTAGTGCGCAATGCGCCCGCGCAGCCAAGAAATCGCCGGTAGCGCCAGCCCGCAGGCCACCACGCCGGCGGCAAAGGAAAGAATTAATTCCACGTGTCTACCCTATCCACCACAAAGTCCCCAGGGAATACTCCCCGGGGACTGTGGCGCAGTTTCTTATTTACCGCCCTGCGCAGCAACGGCGGCAGCACCGGCAGCGGCGGCTTCCGGATCCAGGTAGGTGCCACCTGGGTTTACTACGGAGCCATCCTCGGTGATCTCATACACCAGCGGGATGCCGGTCGGAATATTCAGGCCGGCAATATCATCATCGGAGATATTGTCCAGGTGCTTGACCAGAGCGCGCAGGGAGTTGCCGTGCGCGGCGATGAGTACGGTTTCACCCTTCTTGGCGCGTGGGAGGATTTCCTCCTCGAAGTACGGAACGAAGCGGGCGACGACGTCCTTCAGGCACTCGGTCTGCGGGACCTTTTCCAGGTCGGCGTAGCGCGGGTCATTGGTCTGGGAGTACTCGGAGTCATCGGCCAGCTCCGGCGGGCGCGTGTCATAGGAGCGGCGCCATGCCATGAACTTTTCCTCACCGTATTCTTCCTTGGTCTCGGCCTTGTTCAGACCCTGCAGGGCGCCGTAGTGGCGCTCGTTGAGGCGCCAGTCGCGCACCACTGGGATCCAGTGGCGGTCGGCGGCGTTGAGTGCGATGTTCGCGGTGCGGATAGCACGGCGAAGAAGAGAGGTATAGAGGACATCGGGCAGAACGCCTTCCTGCGCGAGCAGCTCACCGCCGCGCTTGGCTTCCGCCTCGCCCTTCTCGGTCAGATCTACATCGACCCAGCCAGTGAACTGGTTGGACTCGTTCCACTTGGATTGGCCATGGCGAAGAAGAATCAGCTTTCCGTTAGTCATGTCTCCAGCATGCCACGAAATTATTACCGGCGTCAGGGTTTAATCCCCAATCGCCCGCCGTTGATGGCAATCCGGGACCTCGATGCGGCTGGCCTCGTCATAAATTTCTGCGAGCGCGGCGGCGGAGCTGGCCCAGCTAAAGCGCGCAGCGTGGGCGACGGCGGCTTCGCCCATGGCGATGCGCATGGGGTCGTCGTCAAGCAGGCGGGCTAGAGCATCGGCCCAGTCGGATGGGTCATGCGAGTGCACCAGCAAGCCGGTCTCCCCTTCGGCCACGGCTATGGGTAGCCCGCCGACGGCCGCGGCTACCACCGGCGTGCCCGAGGCCTGGGCCTCCAGCGACACCAGGCCGAAGGACTCGTTATAGCTAGGCACCGCCACAATATCGGCCGCGCGGTAGACCCCCACCAGCTCCTCTGGCGGGCGGGCGCCCAAAAAGCGCACGCGCTTATCGACGCCCAACTCACGCGCCAATTCCCTATAGGACTCCGGCGCCGTATTGGCTCCCGATGGTCCACCACAGATGACCACGCGCAGGTTGCGGGCCGGTTCGCGGCGGAAGAGCTCGGCCGTGGCGCGAATGAGGACCTCTGGGCCCTTGAATTTTTGCAGTCGCCCCACAAAGGCCACCACCTTGGTGTGCAGTGGAATGCCCAGCTCGCGGCGGGAGCGCTCGGTATTGCGGTCCGTGCCTGGGGTAAATAGCTCGACGTCGGCGCCGGGCGAGACCACGCGAATGATGTCGCACTCGGCGTCGTAGTGCTCGGCCAAGTCGCGGGCCTCTTGCTCGGTATTGACCACGAGCAGGTCCGCGTTATCCACCAATTGCTGCTCGCAAATGCGGCGGGCCTCGGACTCCAAGGTGTCATCCGCGGTCCGGGAGGCGTTCTTCACCGCGGCGAGGGTATGGGCCGTGTGGATGAGCGGGATGCCCCAAAGATCCCGCAGTAGCCAGCCCACCTGGCCGGAGAGCCAGTAGTGGGAGTGAATAAGGTCATATTTCTTGCCCTGCCACTTGGCAAATTGCACCATGCCGCCTGCGAAAGCGGCCAGCTGGGTGGGCAGATCCTCTTTATCCAGGCCCTCGTACGGCCCGGCGACGATATTAATAACGCGCAGGTGGGGTTCAACCTCAATGATTTCGCCCTGGCTCGGCCGAGTGGCGCGAGTGTAGACGTCCACCTCTATTCCCCGGCGAGCCAGTTGGCGCGCACTATTGAGGACGTAGACGTTCATGCCGCCGGCGTCCCCCGAGCCGGGCTGTTCAATCGGCGAGGTATGCATAGAGATCATGGCGATGCGCATGGCGCTCAATTCTACCGGCGCTATACTGGCCACTGCCAGAAACCTACGCCACCGAAAGGTAAAGTTTTGTCCGCATACGAATCACAGGCTTGGCTCCAGTATTACCCGGAATGGACACCGCACCACCTCGAGTACGGCAACACCACGTTGTTGGATATCTACGACAATAACCTTGAGGTCAACGCCGATAAACCGGCCACCTACTTCTTCGGCCGCACCCAAAAGTATGCGGAACTGGACCGGCAGGTTCGCGCTGCCGCCGCCGGCCTGAAGGCCTTCGGTGTGCGCCCCGGTGACCGCGTAGCCATCGTGGCACCAAACTCGCCGCAGTACATCGCGGCGTTCTACGCCATCTTGAAGCTGGGCGCCCAGGTGGTGCTGCACAACCCGCTCTACACCGCCCACGAGCTGGAGGGTCTCTTCCAGGATCACGGCGCGCGCATTGCCATCGCCTGGGATAAGGCAGCGCCGACCTTGGAGAAGCTGCGCGCGACCACCAACCTGGAAACGGTCGTGTCCATCAACATGATCAACGCCATGCCCACCCTGCAGCGCGCCGCCCTGCGCCTGCCCATCCCGCCGCTGAAGTCCAAGCGCGAGCAGCTCTCGTCCCCGGCGCCAAATACCGTGCCGTGGGAGACCTTGGTGGGCAACGCCATCGGCGGCGATGGTAGCGATATCACCACGCCGGAGGACGTGGACAAGGACACCATCGCGCTGATTATGTACACCTCTGGCACCACCGGCGCCCCGAAGGGCGCCATGCTCTCGCACGGCAACCTGTTTTCTAACCTGATGCAGGGCAAGGCGTGGGTACCAGGTTTGGGCGATAAGCCGGAGCGCATGCTGGCAGCCCTCCCCTTCTTCCACGCTTATGGCCTGACCATGAACGTGACCTTGGCGCAGTTCATCGGCGGCGAGCTGGTCATCCTGCCAAAGCCAGATATGTCGCTCATCATGCAGTTGATGAAGAAGCACACGCCGACCTGGGTTCCGGGCGTGCCGACGCTCTACGAGCGCATCGTGAAGGCCGCCGAGGATCAGGAAATCCCCATCAAGGGTGTGCGCGCAGCCTTCTCCGGCGCGTCTACCCTGCCTTCGGACACGGTCAACAAGTGGGAGAACTACACCGGCGGCCTCTTGGTGGAGGGCTATGGCCTCACCGAGTGCTCGCCGATTATCGTGGGCAACCCCATGAGCACCGACCGCCGCCCGGGCTACGTGGGCATTCCGTTCCCAGATACACAGGTGCGCATTGCCAACCCGGATAATCTGGACGAGACCCAGCCGGACGGCGTCGAAGGCGAGGTTCTGGCCCGCGGCCCGCAGATCTTCAAGGGCTACCTCAACAATGAAGAGGCCACCGAGGCCGCCTTCCACGGCGAGTGGTTCCGCACCGGCGATATGGGCGTCATGGAAGAAGACGGTTTTATCCGCCTGGTCAGCCGCATCAAGGAAATCATCATCACCGGCGGCTTCAACGTGTATCCGGGCGAGGTGGAAGAAATCCTGCGCGAGCACCCGAGCATCGATGACGTCGCCGTGGTCGGCCGCCCGCGCGAGGATGGCTCCGAGGACGTCGTGGCCTGCCTCGATCTCGCCGATGGCGCCGCCCTCGACCCGGAGGGACTCAAGGACTACTGCCGCGAGCGCCTGACCCGCTACAAGGTCCCGCGCACCTTCTACCACTTTGAGGAGCTGGCCAAGGACCAGATGGGCAAGATCCGTCGCCGCGAGGTCCAGGCAGACCTCATCCGCCGCCTCGAGACCGAACAGAACTAACATGTTCCGCCTTATCGATAGCCCCCTCGGACCCCTGCGCTTGCAGGCAAGCCCGCGGGGGCTTTCCCGCGTGGACATCACCGCGGCCAGCACCCTGCAGGAAGCGGTGGGCGGTGTGGAAGAAGGGGGCGTCGAAAAGCGCAGCGCGGACGTGCTCGACGCCGCCCAGGCACAGCTCGCGGAGTATTTCGCCGGCCAGCGCCGCGCCTTCGAGTTGCCCCTCGACCCGCCTGCGACGACCGACTTTCGCGCCGCGGTGCATGCGCGGCTGGCCGAGATTGGCTATGGGGAGACGGTCACCTACCGCGACGTCGCCAAGCTGCTGGGCCGGCCCGGCGCGACGCGGGCCGTGGGCAGTGCGTGCGGCGCCAATCCCCTGCTCATCGTGCGGCCATGCCACCGTGTGCTGCGCAGCGATGGCGGTCTCGGCGGCTATGCGGGTGGTCTGGAAGACAAACGTTTTTTGCTGACACTGGAAGAAAACTAGAGGGATTCCTCATGTTTGGGATATGCTATCCCCTCAGAAATAGTTTTTGTAGCCAAACGAAAGGTTTTCCGCGTGTCCGCTTCCACCTCCCGAGCCTGGCTCGAGCACTACAGCGATTGGACCCCACACACGTTGGACTACGGCGATAAAACCATCGTCGACTACTACCGCAATAACCTGCGGGTCAATGCCAATAAATCCGCCACCTACTTCTTCGGAAAGACACAGACCTACGCGGAGCTCGATACCCAAGTGTGCGCCGCTGCGGCTGGTCTCAAGGCTTTTGGCATTCGCCCCGGCGACAAGGTGGCCATCGTGCTGCCTAACTGCCCCCAGCACGTCGCGGCCTTCTACGCGGTGCAATTGCTTGGCGCCACCGTGGTCGAGCACAACCCGCTCTATACCGCCCCGGAGCTGGAAGGGCTGCTCAATGACCATGGGGCGCGCGTGGTCATCTCCTGGGATAAAACCGCCTCCACACTGGAAAAGCTACGCTCGACCACCCCGCTGGAGACCATCGTCTCCGTCAATATGGTCGATGCCATGCCACCACTCAAGCGCCTCGCGCTGCGCCTGCCCATCCCGCCGTTGGCCGCCAAGCGCGAGCAGCTCACCAGCCCCGCACCCAATACCGTGGAATGGTCCACCCTCATCGGCGCGGCCATTGGCGGCGATGGCTCGGACCTCGATATCCCTGAGATCTCCCAGGACGATATCGCGCTCATCCTCTATACCTCCGGCACCACCGGAAAGCCCAAGGGTGCCCTGCTCTCTCACGGCAACCTCATTGCTAACGCCATTCAGGGCAAGGCCTGGGTGCCACAGATGGGCAAGCAACAAGAGCGCTTCCTCGCAGCACTGCCCATCTTCCACGCCTACGGCATGACCACGCTGTGTATCTTCAGCATCTACCTTGGCGCCGAGCTCATCCTGGTCCCCTCCCCGCAGATGCCGCTGATTATGGACATCGTGAAGAAGCGCACGCCTACTTGGCTGCCGGGCGTGCCCACGTTGTATCAGAAGATCATGGACGCGGCGGAAGAAAAGGACGTCGACTTAAGCGGCATCCGCAATGCTTTCTCCGGCGCCGCCACACTACCCGTAGAGATTGTGGAGCGCTGGGAAGCCCTGACCGGCGGCCGGCTGGTGGAGGGCTTCGGCATGACGGAGACTTCCCCGGTTCTTACGGCCAATCCCATGAACGGCAAGCACCGCCCCGGCTATGTGGGCGTGCCCTTCCCGGATACGGAGGTGCGCATCGCCAACCCTGAGAACCTGGATGAGACCCAGCCCGATGGCCAACCGGGCGAGATGCTCGCGCGCGGCCCGCAGATTTTCCAGGGTTACTCTGGCAATGCCGCCGCTACCGAAAAGACCTTCCACAATGGCTGGTTCCGCACCGGTGATATGGCACTCATGGAACCGGATGGCTATATCAAGCTGGTCAGCCGCATCAAAGAAATCATCATCACCGGCGGCTTCAACGTCTACCCCGCTGAGGTGGAAGAGGCGATTGCCCAGCACCCCGACGTCGTGGATGTCGCCGCCGTGGGCCGCCCGCGCCAAGATGGCTCCGAGGATGTCGTCGGCTGCGTTACCCTGCGCGATGGCGCCGTGCTCGATCCAGAAGGCTTGAAGGAATTCTGCCGCGAGCGCCTGACCCGCTATAAGGTGCCGCGCACCTTCTACCACTTCGAAGATCTGGCGCGCGACCACCTGGGCAAAATCCGCCGCCACCAGGTGCGCAAGGACCTACTCGAGCTGCTGGAGGCAAAGGCCTAAACTTAGCGGCTATGGCAGATATTCATTATGGCGCTACCTTGACGGATTTCCTCGCGTCCGCCGTCGCGAGGTTTCCGCAGCGCCCCGCCACCTACTTCGCCGGCCAGACACTGACCTATGGCGAGCTCGATGCCCAGGTGGCGGCCGCGGCCGGTGCCCTGCGTGAGATGGGCGTGCGCCCCGGCGACCGCGTGGCGATTCTGCTGCCTAATTGCCCGCAGCATGTGGTGGCATTCTTCGCCATCCTGCGCCTGGGCGCAGTGGTGGTGGAGCACAATCCGCGCTATACCGCGCACGAGCTCACCCCGCTGCTCGCCCACCATGGCGCCCGTGTGGCGATTGCCTGGGAGGACATCGCCCCCACCGTGTCCGCGCAGGTAGAGACCACCATTACCGTTTCCCTCAGCGAGCCGCTTCCCCTCAGCGGCGCCCCGGCGGAGCCGCACCCCGCCGCGCTTTCCGACGCCGCCCTTATCCTCTACACCTCCGGCACCACCGCTCGCCCCAAGGGCGTGGTCTTAACCCACGGCAACCTCGCGGCCAACTGCCTGCAGCTGGAAACCCAGGCCCCGTTGCGCCCCGGACACGAGCGCTTTCTGGCCGCGCTGCCCATGTTCCATGCCTATGGCCTGACGATGAGCGTGCTCCTCGCGGTGCGCTGTGCGGCCGAGATCATCCTGCTGCCTGCCCCACACACCGACGCGGTGACCAAGGCGCTTGCCGCCCGCCGTCCCACCTGGATGCCGGGCGTGCCCACCATCTACGAGCGCGCCATGGCATCCACACCCGCGGCCGCAGACACAGCCGCGTCCGACGCGCCCACGGATCTCGGCGGGGTACGCTACTCCATCTCGGGCGCGGCCTCGCTCCCCTCGCGCATCATCGAGCCATGGGAGGCGCGCACCGGCGGCATGCTGGTGGAAGGATACGGGCTTACGGAAACCTCTCCCGTGCTGACTATCAACCCCCTCGATGACTCTCGGCGCGCCGGCACCATCGGCCTGCCACTGCCGGATACGCAGCTGCGCATCGGCGATCCTCACGATCTCAGCCGCACCCAGCCGGATGGCGAGGCCGGCGAGATCCTCGCCCGCGGCCCGCAGGTCTTTAGCGGCTACCTTGCCGACGCCCCCGCCACCGCCGCCGCCTTCCATGACGGCTGGTTCCGCACCGGAGACATGGGCGTTCGCGAGCCCGATGGCCATATCAGGTTGGTGGGCCGCATCAAGGAAATCATCATCACCGGTGGCTTCAATGTCTATCCCGGCGAGGTTGAGGAGGCCTTAACCTCCCATCCTGATATTGCCCAGGCCGCAGTCGTGGGCGTTCCTCGCTCCGATGGTTCAGAGGATGTCGCCGCTTGCGTGGTGCTTGCCCCCGGCGCGCAACTCGACGAGTCTGCCTTGCGCGACCATTGCCGCGGGTTGTTGGCGCGCTATAAGGTCCCGCAGCGCTTCTTTGCCATGGAGACGCTCGCCGCCGACCAGCTGGGCAAGCTGCGCCGCCGCGATGTCCAGCGCGATCTCCTCGCCCTGCTCAACCAGGGCTAGCCTTGTTCACGCGCTTCCCGGCGCACCGCCTGTTCGTAGATGCGCTCGGATCGTTCCTCAAGGTCGTGCTGGGCGCGGGCTTGGGCTTTAGCGGCGGCGTCGGAACGCGGCGGAGCCTGAATATGCCGCGCGGCGTGCAGGCCCAATTGCAGTTCTTTGGCGCGCAGAACCTCCGCATCGATTTTGATGCCCAAAATGAGCATCGTATTAGATAGCCACACGGCCATGAATACGGCCATAATGAGGCTGAAGGCGCCGTAGACGCTGGCTCCGGCAAAGCGCTGGGTATACAGCGCAAATGCTCCCCACACCGCAACATTGGTGCTCAACGCTACGACGGAGCCTAGGGTTATCCACCGAAAGCGCGCCGGCCGCACGTTCGGGGAAAAGTGATACAAGATAGCGATCAAGCTCAGCACGATCACCACGGTGAGCGGGAAGCGCAGCCAATTCCACACTGGCATGAAGATCCCACCCAAAAAGTCCGCGGTGCCCTGCATCTCCAGCTTGCCCGCGAGCGGATTGATAACGCCGCTCACAATCGTATCGCGCAGCAGGTTGGCAAAAAGCACGATGACCGCGCCGATGACCAAGATGATGGTAAGCCCCCACATGAGCGCCCAAGTGCGGATAATCCCGCGGCCTTCTACCCGCCCGTAAACGGTATTGGCGGTGCGGGAGAAGGCACGCACGTAGGCCGAGGCGGCAAAAAGAGAAACCAGCACGGATACCACCAGCGCGAAGGTGCCTTGTGCCGTGGAACCAATGATGGAGCCAACCAGTTTTTCGGCCTGCTCCGTCATCGAACTGGGCACGTAGTCTGCAATGAACTGCGAAGTTAATTCGTGTACCTCGGCGCGCCGAGAGGAAAAGATGAGCGTCGCTATCGAATAGGCCGCGAGCACCGTAGGGGCAAAGGCCATAAGCGTGAAGTACGTCATCGTGGCGGCGCGATCCATCAAGGCATCATGGAAGAAATCGGCCCACACGCGGCGGAGCACCAGCCCCCAGCTTTCCTTGCGCAGGCGGTTGCCGCGGGCCAACGGATCGACATTTTCGGTGTGGCCTTCAATCTTGACCACGGTGGGCGCAGTGCTCGGCACGATTTTATCCGCGCCCTCATAGACGGATTTGCCCACCGGAGTAGCCGCAGCGCTCGGCGGTTCGCCGGAAGACGAATTGCCAGGGGTGCGTGCGGCGCCAGAAACCTCGGCGGAATCGTCCAGTGTGCTCATATTATCCCAGCGTATGCGGTAAAGAATCTATTTCAGGAAGTGACACTCAGCTGTGATTACACTGGAGAAGCATGACTGAACAGAATGAAAAGAAGCTCAACGTGAAATCCTTCGAACTCGACCACCGCCTAGTCAGCGCGCCATATATCCGCGTGGCCGACCGCACGGATTTGGGCGGCGGCGTCGAAATCATCAAGTATGACCTGCGCTTCTGCCAGCCGAACCAGGACCACCTGGATACCAAGGCGCTGCATTCGGTGGAGCACATGATGGCCAACTTCATGCGCAATTACACCGATAAGCTCATCGGTTTTGCCCCGATGGGCTGCCGCACTGGCTTCTACGCCATCACCAACGGCATGGAGCAAGATGAGCTGCTGCGCGCGGTGGAAGGCGCGCTTAACGATATTCTTAACGCTACCGAGGTACCGGCCGCCAACGAAGAGCAGTGCGGCTGGGGTGCGCACCACAGCTTGGAGGGCGCGCAGGAGGCGGCCCGCGCATTCTTGGGCGCTAAGGATGAGTGGCTCCAAGTCATGGCCGCCTAAGCTAAGCGGATCCACCGGCACGGTAGGTGCCGAACTGAAAAAGCGGCCACGATAGACCCGAAAACCGTGTGGTTAAGGGCGCTATCGTGGCTGCTTTGTAGGTTTTAGGCCCTAGAGCCCGGAGCGAAAAGCAGTCGCGTGCTACTCGTCGAGGGCGAGGCCAATCCAGACGGGTTCGGGCACGAGTTCCACACCGAAGGTCTCATGGACGCCGTCGCGGATGGTGCGGGCGAGGTCCACGATATCGGCGGCCGTGGCCTCGCCGCGGTTGGTCAGCGCCAGCGTGTGCTTCGTCGAGAGCGTGGCCCGGCCGGAGCCCGGGTAGCCCTTGGCAAACCCGGCGCGGTCAATGAGCCAGGCGGCGGAGAGCTTTTCCCGGCCGGTCTCTGCAGAGGGGTGGCGGGGCATGGAGTCTGCGGTGGCGTCGCCAAGCGAGGCACGGACCTTGGCCTGGACGGCGTCGGCAAGAGCGGAGTCCACCACCGGGTTGGTAAAGAAAGAGCCAGCGGACCAGGTGTCATGGTCGGTGGGGTCGAGCACCATGCCCTTGCCACGGCGCAGCTTGAGGACCTGCTCGCGGACCTCGGCCACGGGGCGGCGCTCGCCCGGATTCTGGGTGAGCTGGCCAAAGCGCAGCGGGCGGGAAAGGCCCTCGGTATCGAGCTGGAGCTCCACCTCAAGGACCACGGCGCGGCCGGTGAATTTCAGGTTGGAATAGCGATACGCTAGCTCCAGGTCGGAGGCGGGAACCCATTCATCGGTATCGGTGCGGCGGTTATAGAGGCGCACGCGGGTAAGGACCTCAGAGATCTCCGCGCCATAGGCACCCACATTCTGCACGGGGACCGCGCCCACGGTGCCGGGAATGCCGGAGAGGCACTCTATGCCGCCCAGGCCGAGCTGCACGGAGCGGGCTACCACGTCATCCCAGACGGCGCCCGCCTGTGCGCGCACCACTCCGGTCTCGGTGTCCATAGAGACCTCATCGAAGTCGAGGATAACCGCGACGAGATCCACTGCGCCATCGGCCACCAAAAGGTTAGAGCCGCCGCCAACGACGATGAATTTCACTTCGGCGTGATCAAGGGCACGCACCACGGCGACGGCAGCCTCTGGCTGCGAACAGCGCAGTGCGGCCTGCGGTTTTCCGCCCACACGCAGCGTAGTCAGGTCCGCGAAGGTGGCGGTGGGGTCCAGTTCTACCCCGTCGATCTCTGTGAGCTGTTGCGTCAAAGATTTATCAAGCACGCCTACCAAGGTAGTCTGTTAGGCATGTCAACCCGTAGTGAAAACACCGTAACCATCAATCAGCCCATCGAAAAGGTTCACAAGGCGCTGCTCACCAAGGAATACTGGGAGTACATCGTGGCCAACCTCTCCCCTGAGGCGGGCCAGGTGCACGACTTCAGCGATAACGTAGCCACCCTCTTCGAGGTTCTGCCGACCACCCTGCTGCCAGAGGCAGTGCGCGCCATGGTCTCCCAGGACCTGAAGGTCAAGCGCGTGGTTACCGTGGGCGAGCTCAGCGGCGAGGCTGCTGACGTTAACTACACCGCGGATGTCAAGGGCACCCCGGTTGATTTCAAGGGCGATATCTCCCTGGCTGGCGAGGGCGAGATGACCAAGCTGTCCTACGTCAACGAGATTTCCGTCAATATCCCGATGATGGGCGCCGCCATCGAGCCGAAGGTGGGCGAGTCCCTGGGCGAGCTCTTCGATAACGAGGGCAAGCTGACCGAACAGTGGATCTCTGAGAACGCCTAAGTTCTACAGAACCGAAATTTATGGCCGACCACGCACATAATCTGCGCGCTAGCGCAGCTGCGGGTCGGCCTTTTGGCGTTATCACCCGCGGCACCACCAACCACAACCGGCTGCGGCGCTGCGATAGGTGGATGCTCGCGCACCCGGAGATTTCCGCGCTGCTGCGGCATGTAGATACCCCGCTGGCGCTCGACGTGGGCTACGGGGCCTCGCATGCGACCACCGTGGAGTGGGCGGGGTGGCTGCGCCGGGCGAATCCGCAGGTAGACGTGCGCGGGCTGGAAATCCACCCGGACCGGGTGCTGCCGCCGCGCGATGGCGTGCGCTTCGAGCTGGGCGGTTTTGAGCTGGCCGGGTACCGGCCTCAGCTAGTGCGCGCGTTTAATGTGCTGCGCCAGTATGACGTGGACCAGGTGGAAGAGGCCTGGCAGACGGTATGTTCCCGCCTCGCCCCAGGCGGTTTCTTTGTGGAGGGCACCTGCGATGAGCTCGGCCGGCGCGCGGCCTGGTTGCTGCTCGATGCCCATGGTCCGCGGACGCTCACCCTGGCGTGGGACCCGTTTGACGTGGCGCGTCCCTCCGATATTGCCGAGCGCCTGCCCAAAATCCTCATCCACCGCAATGTGCCCGGCGAGCCCATCCACGAGCTGCTTCAGGCCGCCGACGAAGCTTGGGATCGCGCTGCCGGCTGGGCGCCTTACGGCCCGCGCGTGCGCTGGCGTAGGGCACGAGCCATGCTTGCCGACGCCCCCTTTGACATCCACCCCATCCGCCGGCGCCTGCGCGATAATGTGCTCACCGTGGACTGGGAATCGGTGGCGCCGCAAGGTTAAAAATGTGCTGCTAACTTCGCCGTAGACTTTGCCCCGCGCCGTCTCATGCGCCACACTGGTACGCATGGCTTCGAAGAAATCGGCGGGTTCACTCGCCTGGAAAATCATCATTGGCATCCTCGTAGCACTTCTCGTGCTCATTCTGCTGGCTGAGTTTGGCCTGCGCTGGTTCATCGGCAACCAGATGACCTCGCAGTTCAACGAGGCCGCTGAGCAAGAGGGCATCCAGGTCAAAGAAGACCCCTCCGTCAGCTTCGGCGGCAGCCCGCTCCTGTGGGGCCTGTTTCAGGGCTCCATTTCCCAGATGGATATGACCACGCCGTCCACCCTGCAAATCGATGGCACCGAGATCAAGGGCCAACCTGCCTCCGAGATCCACGTGGAAGATATGAGCACGGATCAGGACAACCCGGTGGCCGGCAAGCTGCGCGCTTCTACCACCGTGCCGGATGACTACCTGCTGGCCTCCTTCCAGAAGGGTATTTCCGAGCAAGCCGGCAGCGACAAGGTGGGCAATATGGTGGTCACGGAGATTACCGCCAATGAGCAGGACCATGTGCTGGACGTGAAGTTCGCCGGCGGCCTAGCCAACCTCTCGCTGGAGCCCACTGCCCACGATGGAAAGCTCGATATCCGCGCCACCGAGGCCTCCATCTTCGGCCTTGAGCTGCCGGATCAGGCCACCGAAGCCATCTCCTCCGCGCTGCAAAACGGCATGTCGGATCAGTTCGTGGGCTCGGACATGAACGTCGATTCCGTGGAGGTGCTCGATGGCGAGCTCAAGCTCACCATCACCGGCACCGATGTTCCGATGAACGACATGGATAAGCTGGCCGGCGGCGAGGGCACCACCGGCAATGGTGGGGCCAACAATGGCGCGCCGCAGCAGGACGCGCAGAAGGAAGCCGCCTAAACCAAAGCTGCGGGAAATTCGAGGACCGGAAGCGTGGCAGCCGCCAACTCCGGTCCTTTTTTCATGCCTTCTTCACCGGCACCGGATTCCGCGCGGTCCAGGGCCGCGGCCGCGGAGCTGCGCACAATGAGGCGCTGGTAGCCGGCTTGGTGGGCGGCGTTGAGGGCGGCGTCGGCAAGCGGGGCGTCTGGGACGATGAGGCCCAAGCGGGCCGGATCCGGGCAGGCCTCGCGGATGGCGATGAGCTCGGAGAGCACGGCATTGGCATCCGACACGGTCTCATCGAGGCTGACCCACACCTCGCTGGCGCCCGATTGGATGGCTAAGCGCGCCTCAGAGGCCTTGATAAGCGTGTGGTGGCGGCCGGTGGGATAGCCGGCGACGGAGATGATATCGGTCGCGCCGGCCCCCGCGGCGAGGGAAACATGGTGCGGGGAGACCACGACGGTATTATCGGCGGCGCGGTCCTTGACCGTCGCGGCCGGGGCAGCAAGCAGGTTAAGCATTAGTAGCTGTAATCGCCGTTGATGATGGCCTTGAGCTGCGGGCGCACATCAAACCAGTACACGCCGGTAATGACCGTGCCGATCCACGACAAGAAAAGCATGCCGGTGGCCATCGCTACCGCCGAGCCCGCCAGCAGGCCAACCCACACCCACTTGCCCTGACGGTCGCCGGCGCGGAAGGCGTCCTCGCGCGTGGAGGCGGCAAGCACCGCACCGACGATGGCGGTCAGGGTGAGGATTTGGAAGATGTAGCTGTCTAGATTCAGGGCAAGTTCATAAAGGAAATTCATGCAGATTAATTCTGTGGGTCGTCGGTGTCGATTACTTCGCCATCGATAATATTATCGCCCTGCGAAGGAGCCGAATTCTGGCCGGGGCGCGGGCCATTCTTCTTTTCCGCGCGGCGGGCCTGGGCGGAGTTATAGGCGTCTACGACGCCCTCGCGGGTCTCGTTATAGGCGGTGGAGAACTTGCCCTTGGCGTCAGCGAAAGACGCGGACTCGCGGGTGCCGTCTGCGGCCTTCTTTAAGGAAGCACCAAATTCCTTCGCGGTGGCGGTGGCCTTATCTACTAGGCCGTCCTTGCCAGTGCTGCCATAGGGGCTCTCTGCCTGCGCGCCTTGAGCGTGCTGGGCACGCTCTTCTTGCAGGCGGCCGCCGAAGTCCTTGGCTACCTCAAAAGCAGCGCTGCCGGCATCTTTCAGGGAATCGAAAATCTTCTTATTATCGCTCATTGCTCATCACTCCTTTTGTTTAAGCACCAAAGATCAGGTGGTTGATCGCGAATATCACCAATCCTGCCAGGGAACCGACGATAGTGCCGTTCAAACGAATAAATTGCAGGTCCTTGCCCACCATGAGCTCGATATTGTGGGAGGCTTCCTCCGCATCCCAGCGCTTGATGGTCTCCGGGATAATCGCGATAATTTCCGGCGCGAATTTCTCCACCGCGTAGCGCGCGGCCTTATCCACGAGGGCATTGGCTTGGGCCAGGAATTCGGAGTCCTCGAGCAGACGGTGCGCCAGCTCCTTCACCTTCGCCGTAATCTTCTGGCGCAGGAAAGACTCTGGGTCATTGAGCTGGTCAATGAGCGTGGTGGACACCGTGCGCCACATGGCCGCCGGTGCCTGCTGGGCTTGATCGGAGGCGAGCATCTCTTGCTTGATGCCCTCGATGCGCCCGCGCATGTCCGCATCCCACTGCAGATCCGAGGCCAGCTTGGACAGGTTGCGGCGAATGGCCAGACGGGCCTCGTGGTTGCCATTGCGGCGCACCTCATCGGCGAATTCCACGAGCTCGGTATAGACCTTCTCCCCCACCATCTCGCGGGCAAAGCGCGGCGCCCATCCTGGCATGCGTTCGTCGATGGCGGTGACCACGGTGGGCTCCATGCTCAGAATCTTGCCGTGCGCCCACTCAATGAGGTCGTCTTCCAGCGGACGAGCCTTGCCGTCAGCAATATAGCCCTCCAGCAACCTACCCAGCGGCGGGCCCCACTCGGGCTCGGCCAGGCGGTCCATGACTTGGGTGCGGATGAATTGCTCTGCCTCAGCTGGGTCGAGATCCTCCACCACGCTGGCGGCACGCTCGCCAATCCACGCGGAGACCTCCTCCGCCTTGCCGGGCTCCACACCCTGGCGTGCCAGCCATAGCGGCAGCTCCGCCTCCCGGACCTTGGCGCTAAGTGCATCCGCGGTCAGGAAGTTCTCCTCCACGAAGTCCTTCAAGGCATCGCCCACGCGGTCCTTATTATTCGGAATCAACGCCGTATGCGGGATGGGCAGGCCCATCGGCCGGCGGAATAACGCGGTCACCGCAAACCAATCCGCCAGGCCACCCACCATGCCGGCCTCCGCCGCGGCACGCACGTAGCCCACCCATACCGGAGCCCCGCTTTCCGACGCCTGCCACCACGAACACCCCAAAAAGATCACCGCCGCACCAATCAGGAATGACAGCGCAATCGCTTTCCACCGGCGCAGATCCGCACGACGGGCCTCCTGGTTGCCAGCCTGCGGCACGGGAGCAGCACCCGACGATGCCGATGCCGTAGCCGTTTCGAGGCCTTCCTCCGCGCGGTGCGTCATGAGTTCTCCTTGAGGTTGTGAAGGTGTATTCGGGCTTCGACCATTAAGACTAGTGCGTACTTAAAAGCACTCGACCTCTGCCTTCAGTAATTAAACTTATGAACGCCAAAGAATCTGAA